>RFPK01000130.1 GCA_009926195.1 Synechococcaceae bacterium WB4_1_0192
GGGCCTGGCCCTGCTGCTGCAGGAGCTGCCGGTGCAGTCCGGCGCAGCCATGATCCCGGCCCTGGCCGAACGCGCCGTCCGCGCCCACCGGAGACCGCGACCGCGGCTGGATGCCGTGGCGGCCCTGGCGGTGAGCCAACCCCCGCACTGCCCCTGGCGGGTGGGGGGAACCGACAGCAGTGACGGCCTGCTGGCTGCGGTGGCGGCCATCGCCCGCACCAGCGGCTGCCAGGCTCTGCTGCAGCGCGGGGCACTGCCCCTGGATGCCGCCATGGCTGGACTGCCCGAGGCGGAGAACTGGTGCCTGGGCGGCGGCGAGGATTTCGAGCTGGTGCTGGCGCTGGCGCCGGTCTGGGCCCAGGCCCTGGTCCAGGTGCTGCCAGGAGCGAGCCTGATCGGCGAGCTCAGGGCCACGGAAGCGGGCACAACCCCGGCCACCAGCGTGCTCTGGCAGGACAGCGATCAGCCGGTGACGGGCAGCGAGGGCTGGTGCCACTACACAAAGAAAGCCGCCCCGGAGGACGGCCTGCAGTGAAGGAACCTGCAGCGCCAAACGGCGCTGCGCCAGGTCTCACTTCCAGTTCTTGGCGACGATCTCGGCCAGGTCGACGACGCGCTGGCTGTAGCCCCACTCGTTGTCGTACCAGCAGACGATCTTCACCATGTTGCCGCCCATCACCAGGGTGAGGTCGGCGTCGACGATGGTGCTCTCGTCGGTGCCGGCGTGGTCACTGGAGACCAGGGGCAGATCGCAGTACTTGATGATGCCCTTCATGCCGTTCTCGGAGGCGGCCTTCAGCACGGCATTCACCTCTTCGGCGGAGGTGTCACGACCCACCTCGAACACCATGTCGCACACCGACACGTTGGGGGTGGGAACGCGCAGGGCGATGCCGCTCAGCTTGCCCTTCACCTCGGGGTACACCAGGGCCACGGCCTTGGCGGCACCGGTGCTGGTGGGAACGATGTTCACGGCGGCGGCGCGGGCGCGGCGCAGGTCGCGGTGGGCGGCATCGAGGATGCGCTGATCACCCGTGTAGCTGTGGGTGGTGGTCATCGTGCCCTTGACGATGCCGAAGGCCTGGTCGATCGTCTTGACGATCGGAGCCATGCAGTTGGTGGTGCAGCTGGCGTTGGAGAGGATGTCCCACTCCTCGTGGCGGTACTGATCGGCGTTGACACCGACCACGAAGGTGCCGACCTTGGCGCCCTTGCCGGGGGCCGTGAGGATCACCTTCTTGGCGCCGGACTCAAAGTGCTTGCTGGCGCCCACGTCGTCGTTGAACACGCCGGTGGACTCGATCACCAGATCCACGCCCCAATCCTTCCAGGGCAGGTTGGCCGGATTGCGGTCGTAGAAGGTCTTGATCGTCTTGCCGTTGATGACGATCGTGTCCTCGGTGGTGGTCACCTCTGCATTGCGCAGGGGGCCGAGCATCGAGTCGTACTTGAGCAGGTGGGCGTTGGTGTTGGTGTCGCCCGAACCGTTGATGCCCACCACCTCGATGCCGGTGTTGGCACCACGGCTCAGCCAGCAGCGCATGAAGTTGCGACCGATGCGGCCGAATCCGTTGATCGCAACCTTCAGGGTCATGGCGACAAGCGGGGAAACCCGCTGGCAAAGGGGATTTGGCAGCCGATCATACAGAGGTCAAGCCTTGTTCCCGTCTGGCGACCGCTGGGGGGAGCAAGACAAGCGGAACGTCCCGGATTAGCGTCGGGCCAGGCTTGGACAATGCCCTTGGCCCAACAGCTCGATCGCCGTCAACCCCTCCATTTCATTGGAGTCGGCGGGATCGGCATGTCGGCCATCGCCGGGATCCTGGCGGACCGGAACTTCACCGTGAGCGGGTCCGACCCCCGCGACAACGCGGTGCTGCAGGACCTGCGCCGCCGTGGCGTGCGCGTGTTCCGCGAGCAGAGTGCGGCCACGATCGCCGCGATCCGCAGTGGCACCTCCCTGGCGCCGCGTGTCGTGGTGAGCTCGGCCGTGCCTGCGGACAACAGCGAGCTGCAGGAGGCGCGCCGGGTCGGGCTGGAGATCCTGCACCGCTCCGATGTGCTGGCCGCGCTGATCGCGGGCCAGGACTCCGTGGCCGTGGCCGGCAGCCACGGCAAGACCACCACCAGCACTCTGGTGGCGAGCCTCCTGCACGCCACGAACAACGACCCCACCGCCGTGATCGGCGGCATCGTGCCTGCCTTCGCCAGCAATGGCCGCAACGGCGGCGGCCGGCTGCTGGTGGCCGAGGCGGATGAATCCGATGGTTCGCTGGTGAAGTTCCAGGCAACCCTGGGGGTGATCACGAACCTGGAGCTCGATCACACCGATCACTATCCCAATCTCGACGCCCTGATCGCCACGCTGCAGCGTTTCGGCAAGGGCTGCGGCCAGCTGCTGGCCAACCGCGACTGCCCGATCCTGCGCCGACATTTCCAGGCCAGCCATTGGTGGTCCACCTCCAGCCCTGATGGCGTGGCCTTCGCCGCCATCGCCGATGAGCTGAGCGGTGACAGCACCCTGGCCACCTTCCACGAACAGGGCCAGCCCGTGGGGCAGTTCCGGTTGCCGCTGCCAGGCCTGCACAACCTCAGCAACGCCACCGCCGCCATGGCGGTCTGCCGGTTGCACGGGGTGTCCTTCGCCGAGCTGCGGCAGGCGGTGGAGCAACTGCAGGCCCCCGGCCGCCGCTTCGACTTCCGCGGCGACTGGAACGGTCGCCAGGTGGTGGACGACTACGCCCACCACCCCAGCGAGGTGGACGCCACGCTGGCGATGGCGCGGCTGATGGTGAGCAGCGGTCGCAGCCCCCTGCCGGCGCCACCGCAGCGGCTGCTGGCCGTGTTCCAGCCACACCGCTACAGCCGTACCGCTGAGTTCCTGGAGGCCTTCGCCCGCGCCCTGAGCCAGGCGGATGCCGTGCTGCTGGCACCCCTGTACAGCGCCGGTGAGGCGCCGATCGCCGGCATCTCCAGCGAGACCCTCGCCGCCGCGATCCGATGCCTGAGGCCCGGGCTGACGGTGGACGTGAGCGCCAGCCTCGACGAACTGGCCGATGCGGTGGCGGCCCGGAGCCAGCCAGGCGATCTGGTGCTGGCCATGGGGGCAGGCGATGTGAACGGGCTGTGGAGCCGGCTGCAGCAGCGCCATGACCCCAACAGCCTGCCGCTGGTGGCCTGAGGCCATGGCCAGTCCCACGCCACTGGGTCTGCGGCGGGCCGTCGGCCTGGCCGACTTCACCACCTGGAAAGTGGGCGGACCCGCCCAGTGGTTCGCCGAACCGGACAGCGGTGAGCGACTGTGCGCCCTGCTCAGCTGGGCCCGGGCCGAAGGGCTCGGCAGTCGGGTGATCGGAGCCGGCTCAAACCTGCTGGTGAGCGATGCGGGCCTGGAGGGCCTGATCCTGTGCAACCGCCGGCTGCAGGGCGCCGACCTCGACTGCAGCAATGGCGTGATTGAAGCCCAGGCCGGTGAACCGATCCCCACCCTGGCCCGCCGGGCAGCGCGGGCTGGCCTGGCCGGCCTGGAGTGGTCGGTGGGAATCCCCGGCACGGTCGGCGGCGCGGTGGTGATGAACGCAGGCGCCCAGGGCGGCTGCACCGCCGACGTGCTGGAGAGCATCACCGTGGTGGATCCGAACCAGCCCGAGCGCCCCTTCCGGCTGCAGGCGAGCGAGCTCGACTTCGCCTATCGCCACAGCCGGCTGCAGCAGGAGCCTCTGGTGGTGCTGAGCGCGCGCTTTCGCCTGAACCCGGACCAGGACCCCACCGAGGTGAGCCGCCGCACCAGCGCCAACCTGCACAGCCGCACCAGCAGCCAGCCCTATCAGCAACCGAGCTGCGGCAGCGTGTTTCGCAATCCGGAACCGCACAAGGCGGGCCAGCTGATCGAAGGCCTCGGCCTGAAGGGCCTGACGATCGGCGGCGCCCAGGTGTCGCCGATCCACGCCAATTTCATCGTCAACACCGGTGCTGCCAGCGCCACCGAAATCGACCAGCTGATCGCCACGGTGCAGGAACGGGTGCAGGCAGCCCACGGGATCACCCTGCACCCGGAGGTGAAGCGCCTCGGTCCGTTCGGGCCGATCGCACTGGCGGCGTAGCCTGCCCCGACCCAATCCCCAGGCGCCCCATGGCCGGCTTCGGACTCCCCAACTTCGGCCAGCTCACCGAGGCCTTCAAGAAGGCTCAGCAGATCCAGCAGGATGCGGCCCGCCTGCAGGAGGAACTGGATGCGATGGAGCTCGAGGGGCAGAGCAGCTGCGGTCGGGCCAGCGTCTGGCTCTCCGGCAACCAGCAACCCCTGAAGGTGCGCCTCGCCCCTGAACTGCTGGCCGAGGGCGCGGCCACGGCCGAAGCCGCCACCCTGGAAGCGCTGCAGGCCGCCTACGCCACCTCCACCGGCACCATGAAGCAGCGCATGGAGGAGCTCACCGGCGGCCTCAATCTCAATCTGCCTGGGCTGGGCTGAGATCAGTCCTCACCGTCGTCCTGCCGCCGCCGCCGCCGCGAGGGCTGGCGGAGGCGCTGATCCAGCAGCGGCTCCTGACGATGGCCGCGCTGCTTCAGGCCCGCCGTCTGATGAGCGCCCAGGCGCTCGCGGCGCGCCTGGGCCAGCACGGTCTCCAGACAGCTGCGGTAGAGGAGGTGGCGATCCCAGTCGCTACCGACGGCGCAGCCGGGATCATCCTGGTGCAGACAGTTCTTGTAACGGCAAGCGCCGACGGCCAGACGCTGGCGAATCTCCGGGAACAGGGCAGCCAGGGCCACTGGATCGTCGGGCAGATCGGGCCGGTTGAACCCGGGGCTGTCGGCCAGCAGGGCGCCGGGAGCCAGGGCAAACAGCTCCACATGGCGGGTGGTGTGGCGACCGCGCTGCAGCCGACCGGATACGGCACTGACCCGCACCTGCAGCTCCGGACGCAGAGCGTTGAGCAGGCTGCTCTTGCCCACCCCTGAGGGCCCGCAGAGCACGGCGATGCCGGGCTGCTGCAGGCGCTCGCGCAGCCCTTCGACACCATCCCGGCGCTGCGCCGAAACCAACAGGGCCTCATACCCCCAACCCCGCAGCCGCTCCTGCCAGGCCTGGCAGGCGTCAGCCGGCAGCAGATCGGCCTTGGTGAGCACCAGCTCCACCGCCACGCCCGTGCGCTCGGCTGTGAGCAGAAAGCGTGTCAGCTGCAGAGGATCCAGCTGGGGCTGCTCGAGAGCCACCGCGACCACCACCCGGGTGCAGTTGGCCACCGAGGGGCGCTGCAGCAGGCTGCGGCGCGGTGCCACGGCGGCGATGGCAGCACGCTGCTGGGGCCAGTCGATGCCCTCCACCGTCACCTGATCGCCCACACAGATCTGCTGGCCGGTCTTGCCGAGGCGGGTGCGACGCACGCACAACAGCTGCTGCTCACCGGAGGGACCAGGCTGATCGAGCTGCACGCGGCAGAAGTTGGCCTCCAGAGCCATCACCAGGGCCGTAGCCATGCCGGGGACGGGCCGGGGATCAGACAAGGGAACCGCCGCCAGCGGCCGCCGGCCCTGTGGGCGGCTGCTCACCACCACGACAGATCAACAGCCGCACGGCACCGGGAGCCAGGGACTCCTGCAGGACCTGATGGCCATCGCCGGTCAGCGAGCCGGCCACCATCTGCTCCGGTTCACCGGCATCCAGATCCACCTGCAGCCAGCCGCCGGGCTGAAGCTTCTCCAGCGCCAGCTTGCTGCGGATGTAGTTCAACGGACAGGGGGTG
>RFPK01000014.1 GCA_009926195.1 Synechococcaceae bacterium WB4_1_0192
GCTGGCGGTGATGGTGTCGCAGCCGCAGGTGCCGCACATCAGGACACCTCCAGCGACGCCAGCTCCAGCTCCCGGCCCGCGAGCAGGCGGCTGGCGAGCTGGCCGCAGCGGGGACAGGCGTGGATCACGTCGCTCGGGCTGAACGGTTGTTCGCAGTTTGAGCAGAAACAGCGGGCCTGGATGGTCTCAAGATCGAGGACGGCTCCGCGCCAGGGGCTGTGGTCCGTCGCCTGGCTCACCAGCACCGCAAAGGCCAGCCGCAACGCCTCGCCATCGACGCCGGCCACCGCGCCAAGCCGCAGCCGCAGCCGGTGGATCCGCTGCGCCCCCTGCTGCCGCAGCGCGGCCTCCGCCAGCCGCTGCAGCTCCGCCATCAGCGCCAGCTCATGCATGACGCGCGCGCCAGCGGCGCAGCAGCCGCAGCGCCACGGCGATGGCGCTGCGGGTGGTGGGACTGAGCGCTCCGCCCGGCTCCAGCCGCTCGGCCGGGATCAGCAGCTGCCAGGCCGGTGGCTGGGCGCCGTACACCGCCCGGCTCAGCGCCAGCAGCTGCGCCGGCGTGAGCTGATGGCTGAAGCAGCCGCCGCCATGGCCCGGGTTGCGCGTGCCGGGTCCAGGGGTAGCGGCGGTGATCGCCGTCAGGGCCAGCCGCGGCTGCACCAGGCTGGCATCGACGAACAGCACGGAGCTGGCGCCCGCCACCACGGCCGCCAGCTCCGGGGTGAGCTGGTGCACCGCCAGGGTCTGCAGGCGGCTGTTGCCATCCGCCGCCAGCGCGTCGATCAGCTGCGGACCGGCGCCGTCATCACCGCGCAGCCGGTTGCCGATGCCGATCAGCAGGGGCTGGGGCTTGGCCTCGGTTCGCGGTGGCACGGGGGCAGCGGTGCTCAATCGCGCCGCTGCTCATCGAGCAGGGCGCCATCGGCTCCGCGCAGTTGCACCAGCAGCGGCATCATCCCGGCGGCATGGGTGCTGCAGGAGAGGCAGGGATCGAAGCAGCGGATGCCCGCCTCGATCCGGTTCAGCAGCCCTTCGCTGAGCTGGCCGCGGCCGAGGTAATGGCGTGCGATCTGCGTGATCGTGCGGTTCATGGCGGCGTTGTTCTGCCCCGTGGCGATGATCAGGTTCACCGCCTCGATCAGGCCGTCGCCATCGACCCGGTAGTGGTGGAAGAGCGTGCCGCGCGGGGCCTCGTTCACCGCCACCCCCTCGCGGGCATTGACGCCGGCATGGGCGCGCAGCTGGGTCGACGTGATCAGGGGATCGTCGAGCAGGCGCTCGATCTGCTCCAGGCAGGCCAGCATCTCGATCAGCCGGGCCAGGTGATACAGAAACGAGGCCGTCACCACCCGGCCGCCGCGCTGGCGCAGTTCCAGCAGCTCGCGGTCGGCGCGGGGGCTGCCGATGCGTCTGCAGAGGTTGAGCCGCGCCAGGGGGCCGACCCGGTAGCTGCCGGCCTCCGGACCCAGGGCGCGCAGGTAGGGGAACTTCAGATAGCTCCAGGGCTCCACGGCTTCGGCCAGCAACGTCTCCATCGCCGTGCCATCGAGGCCATCGGCCAGCAGGGAGCCGTCGCTGGCCATCACCCGGATGCCGCCCCCGCAGCCAGCAACACCCAGGCTCCCCCCGTAGTGCTCCCACTGGCCAGTCGCATCCACCAGCGCCAGGAACGGCGATGCGAAGTCGCCGAACACCGCCAGCTCCTCGCGCAGGCGCTCGTCGAGCAGGCGCTTGAACAGCGCCAGCCCCAGCTCCACGCTGGCGAAGGCCTGCGGCAGACCAGCGCGGATCCCCTGCCGCTGTTCGCCGTTGAGGGCGCTGCGCACACCGCCCGGCACCGCCCAGGCCGGATGGATGCGGCGGCCCCCCAGGGCGGCGATCAGCTCCTGGCCGAACTGGCGCAGGCCGATGCCGGCGCGGGCCAGCTCCGGATCGGCGGCGATCAGACCGAACAGGTTGCGCCGCTCGGGGTCGCTGTCCCAGCCCAGCAGCAGATCCGGGCTGCTGAGGTGAAAGAACGACAGCGCATGGCTCTGCAGGATCTGGGCCAGGTTCATCAGCCGCCGCAGCCGCTCGGCCGCCGGTGGGATCGTCACCGCCAGGATCCGGTCGCCGGTGGCGGCGGCCGTGAGCAGATGGCTCACCGGACAGATGCCGCAGATCCGCGCCGTGATCGCCGCCATCTCCGTGAACGGCCTGCCGACGCAGAACGCCTCGAAGCCGCGGAATTCACTCACGTGCAGCCGCGCCCGCTGCACGCTGCCCCGTGCGTCGAGGTCGATCGTGATCCGGGCGTGCCCTTCGATGCGGGTCAGCGGATCGATCGTGATCCTGCGCTGGGGTGCTGGGCTGTCGGTCATGGCCGGGGCCGCTCACCACGCCGCAGCGCCTCCAGCACGGCGCGGATGCGAGCGGGATCCGGTGGGCAGCCCGGCAGGTAGACGTCCACCGGCACCAGCGCATGCAGCGGCAGCACCGGCGTGCGCAGCGCCGGCAGCAGCCCGGGGGCGTGGGGACACTGTCCGCTGCCATCCGCCAGCTGCAGGTAGCTCCGCTGCAGCACGGCCTCGGCGGCGCCGAGCGGGTTGCGCAGCCCGGACACGTTGGTATGGATGGCACAGTCGCCGAAGCTCACCAGCACCCGCGTGCGCTGCCGCACCTGCAGCAGCAGGGCCAGGTTGTCGTCGTTGGCCACGGCACCTTCCACCAGGGCCACATCGACGTCATCGGGGTAGACCTTGCGATCGGATGCCACCGGGCTGTAGACGACCTCCGCCCAGGCGGCGAGCTCCAGCAGCCAGGCGTCGAGGTCGAGGAAGGCCATATGGCAGCCGGAGCAGCCGCTCAGCCACACCGTCGCCAGCCGCAGTCGCTGCTCCGTGTTCATGGCGGCCCCTCCTGCCGCCGGCGACCGCGCAGCAGGGCCGCCAGCCGCTCGGGATGGCTGGGGTGATCGCCGCCGCAGGAGCCCTTGTGGAACAGGGCGCCGGTGGGGCAGACCTCCACGCACTTGCCGCAGTGGCTGCAGCTGTCGACGGCGCCCCAGGGCTGATCGAGCCCGGCGATGATCCGGCACCGTTCGCCGCGCCAGCCCACATCCCACACGTGGGCTCCCTCCACCTCATCGCAGACGCGCACGCAGCGCGTGCAGAGGATGCAGCGGTTGTGGTCGAGGCCGAACAGCGGGTGGGAGAGGTCCACCGTGCGACTGGGGAAGCGCCCGGGCAGGCGGTTGTGGTCCATGCCGACCCGCAGCGCCATGGTCTGCAGTTCGCAGTCGCCGTCGGCGATGCAGACAGCGCAGGTGTGGTTGCCTTCGCTGAACAGCATCTCGACGAGGCTGCGGCGGATGTCGCGCAGCAGGGGCGTATCGGTGCGCACGCGCATCCCCTCGGCCGCGGCGGTGACGCACGCTGCCAGGGGGCCGGCTGTGTCCACCTCCACCAGGCAGAGCCGGCAGGCCCCCACCGGCGTCAGTCCATCCAGATGGCACAGGCTGGGGATGACGATGCCGGCCCGGCGAGCCGCCAGCAGCAGGCTGGTGCCGGCGGCCACCGTCAGGGCGCGATCGTCGATCCGCAGGCTGCAGACGTTCATGGCTGCACCGCCTGCGGTTGCCCCGCCTCGGCGTTCAGCAGCGCCGTGTACTCAGGCCGGAAGTGGCGCAGGGTGCTGAGCAGGGGGCGTGGTGCGCTCTGGCCCAGGCCGCAGAGGCTGGCGCTGCTCACCACGGCGCAGAGGCGCTCCAGTTCCGCCAGGTCGGCGGCCGTGCCGCGCCGCGCCAGCAGCTTGCGCAGCAGCAGCTCCAGCTGCACGGTGCCGCAGCGGCAGGGGATGCACTTGCCGCACGACTCCTCCCGACTGAAGGCCATGAAGAAGGCGGCCAGGTCCACCATGTCCGTCCCGGCATCGAGCACCACCAGGCCGCCGGAGCCCAGCAGGGTGCCGAGGGCCCGCAGGCTGGCGTCGTCGACCGGGACGTCCAGCGCGCTGGCTGGCACGCAGCCACCGGAGGGGCCACCGGTCTGCACCGCCTTGATCGGCCGGCCGCTGGCGGAGCCGCCGCCCATGGTCTCGACGATCGTGCGCAGGCTCGTGCCCAGGGGCACTTCGAGCACGCCGCCCCGCCGCACCGGGCCGGTGAGCGAGAACACCTTCGTGCCCCGCCCGTAGACCTCGCAGCCCAGCCGCAGCAGCACCGGGATGTTGGCGAAGGTCTCGACGTTGTTGATCAGCGTTGGCAGGCCGAACGCACCCCGCTCGGCCGGATAGGGCGGCCGGGGCCGCGGCGTGCCGCGTCGCCCCTCGATCGAGTGGATCAGTGCCGTCTCTTCGCCGCACACATAGGCCCCTGCCCCGACCCGCACTTCGACATCGAAGCCATGACGGCTCCCCCCGATCGCCGTACCCAGCCAGCCGCGCCGCTGCGCCTGAGCGATGGCGCGCCGCACCCGCGCGATCGCCAACGGGTACTCCGCCCGCACGTAGACGAAACCGTGATCAGCCCCCACCGCCAGGGCGGCGATCGCCATCCCCTCCAGCACGCCGTGGGGGTCGCCCTCCAGCACGGTGCGATCCATGAAGGCGCCGGGATCGCCCTCATCGCCGTTGCACACCACCAGCTTGCGTTGGCCGGCCATGGCCGCCACCGCCTGCCACTTCAGCCCGGTTGGGTAGGCCGCGCCGCCGCGCCCGCGCAGGCCGCTGCGCTGGACCGCCGCGATCACCGCTGCCGGATCGTCCTGCTCCAGCACCGCCCGCAGCTGCCGGTAGGCCCCCGCCGCGAGGGCGTCGTCCAGCTCGCCTGGATCGATCAGGCCGCAGCGCTCCAGGACCAGCCGGCGCTGCAGGGCCAGGAAGGGATCGTCGGCCGGAATCAGGTGCGCCCCCGGCGGCCGCCAAGTGCCGAGTTCGGCTCCGGCAGGGGCGCTGCCGGTTGCGCGCAGCCGTTGCTGCAGGCCCGCCGCCACCCGCTCTGCCCTGGCCCGGCCGCTCGCCTGATCCGCCGCGAAGCCGAACAGGCGTGTGGTGTCCTCCGCATCCACCGCCAGCAGCGGTCCATCGCTGCAGGGGCCAAGGCAGCCGACCCCCTTCACCCGCAGGGGTGGGGCTCCAGCGGCCATCGCCTCTGTCGCCGCCTCTGTCGCCGCCTCTGTCGCTGCCGTGGCGCAGTGGCGGCGCAGCTGCTCGCCGCCGCGGCTGCGGCAGCCGGCCGCCGTGCAGACCCGGAGCATGGCCGTTGCCGCGGTGCTCATGGCATCAGCCGGCGCAGGTCCGCCACGGCCGTCGCGCCGCTGCTGTGGTTCCACACACGGCCATCCACCACCAGCAACGGCGCCCCGCTGCAGGTGCCGACGCAGCGCACCGTGCCCAGCTCGATCCCCCACTGCGCCAATGGTTCTCGCTGCAGCGCCGCCAGCAGTGCGGCGGCGCCTTGCACGTGGCAGGCGGTGCCGGTGCACACCAGGCAGCTGTGGGCCGCCGGTGGCGTGAAGCGGAACAGGTGGTAGAAGCTGGCGGTGCCCAGCACCCGGCTCGGCGGCAGGCGCAGCCGGCGGGCCACATGGCGCAGCAGCGCCGGACTGAGATGTCCCTCGAGCTCCTGGGCCCGGCTGAGCACCTCGATCAGCCCATCGGCGTGGAGCTCCGCCATCAACGCGCCTGCCCGCTGCCGCGACCGTAGGCAGCGTCCCCCGGGGCAGGCGGGGGCAGGGTGCATGTGCTGCAGGGCGGTAGCGTGAGCGCAGAAGCCTGAGGCGGATTGGATTCCTTGCCCGCGGCGCGGCGGTGGAAGGATCGGCTTCAAGCCCAGCGCCGCCCCCTGATTCTGGTTGGCGTTGCGGGGCTGCTCGCGCTGGTCGGAGGGGGCTGGCTGGCGGGCCACTGGGGTGTGGAAGAGACCGACAACGCCCAGCTGCAGGCCCATCTGGTCGAGATCTCCAGCCGCCTGCCGGGCACGATTCAGGCGGTTCCGGTCCAGGACAACCAGGCGGTGCAGGCCGGCCAGCTCCTGGTGCTTCTGGATCCCCGTGATGCCAGGGCCGCCTGGGTGCGGGCGCAGGCCGATCTGCTGGAGGCTCGCCAGCAGGCCAGTGCCATGCGCAGTCAGACCCAGTCCAGCGCCAGCGATGCGGCGGCGGCCGAAGACCAGGCCACCGGTGACCGGCTGATGGCTCGCGCCGAGCTCGACCGTGCCGGGGCGGAGTTGCGCCGTCTGGAATTTCTGCTGCGGCAGGGCGGTGCCGCCCGCCAGGACGTGGAGCGGGCCCGCGCCACCTATCGCAAGGCCCAGGGCCAGGTCAGCCGCAGCGAGGCCAGTGCCCTGCTGGCCACCGCCAGCGCGCGCAAGGTGACGGTGGAGCAGCAGAAGGCCGCCGCCGCCGCCGCCCGGGTGCACCAGGCCGAGGCGGCGTTGCAGGAGGCCGCTCTGCGGCTCAGCTACACCCGTATTCAGGCCCCCAGCGCCGGTCGCATCGGCTCCCGCAGTGCCGAGCCCGGCCGGCAGGTGCAACCCGGCCAGCCGTTGATGACCGTGGTGGCCCCCCATCCCTGGGTGGAGGCCAACTTCAAGGAGACACAGCTCGATGCGCTGCGGCCGGGGCAGCCCGCTGAGGTGGGCATCGATGCCTTCCCCGGCCGGCGGCTGCACGGCCATGTGGTCAGCGTGGCGCCGGCCTCCGGTGCGCGCTTTGCCCTGCTGCCTCCGGATAACGCCACCGGCAACTTCACCAAGGTGGTGCAGCGGGTCACGGTCCGCATCGACCTTGACGACGTCCCGCCAGCCCTGGCGCCCCGTCTGCTGCCGGGGCTCTCGGCCACGGTGCGGGTGCGGCGGCCGTGACCCTGCGGCAATGGGCGGTGGTGATCACCGTCTCGATCGGGGCGATGCTCGAGGTGATCGACGTCAGCATCTGCAACGTCGCCCTGCCCCACATCCAGGCCAACCTCGGCGCCACCCTGGCGGAGGCGGGCTGGGTGGTGACCGGCTACGCCATGGCCAGCGTGGTGATGATCCCGCTCAGCGAGTGGCTCAGCGCCCGCTTCGGGCCCCGCAACTATTTCGTGTTCTGTCTGGCGGGCTTCACCGCCTCGTCGGTGTTGTGTGGGCTGGCCCCGAACCTGACGGTCCTGGTGCTGGCGCGCATCGCCCAGGGGCTGTTGGGGGGCGGGCTGCTGCCCAAGGCCCAGGCGATCCTGTTCCAGGTGGTGCCGCCGGCGCTGCAGGCGATGGCCCAGGGGGTGTTCGGCGTGGTGGTGCTGGCCGGGCCCGCCCTGGGGCCCACCCTCGGCGGCTTCCTCACCGATGGGCCCGGCTGGCGCTGGATCTTCTTCATCAACCTGCCCTTCGGCATCCTCACGGTGCTGCTGGCCCTGATGACGCTGCCGCCCGATCCCCAGCCAGGGTCAGGGCCGGCCGGCCGGGATCGCCGCGTCGACTGGATCGGCATCCTGCTGCTCACCGCCGGCCTGGGCAGCCTGCAGGTGGTGCTGGAGCAGGGGCATCAGTTCGACTGGTTCACCAACCCGGGGATCGTCCAGCTGAGCCTGCTGGCGGCGGTGGCCCTGCCCCTGTTCGTGCGCTGGGAGCTGCGCTCCGTTGCCCCGGCCGTCGATCTGCGCGTGCTGCGCCACCGCTCCCTGGCGGCCGGCAGCCTGTTTTCACTGGTGCTGGGGATGGGGCTCTACGGCACGGTGTTCGTCGTGCCGATCTTTGCCCAGACGGTGCTGCAGTTCACCGCCACCCAGACCGGTCTGCTGATGCTGCCCGGTGCCCTGGCCTCGGCCTTCACCATGGTGGTGCTGGGCCGCAATGCCAACCGCTGCGATCCCCGGCTGCTGATCGTGATCGGCGCCGTGGCGATGGTGATCACGATGCTGCAGCTCGCCACGATCGGGCCCGATACGGGTGATCAGAGCCTGTTCTGGCCGCTGATCTTCCGGGGGGTCACCACGGTGATGATGTTTCTGCCCCTGAGCCTGGCGACCCTCGGACCCCTGCCGAAGGCCGATGTGGGGGCCGGCAGCGGTTTCTTCAACCTCACCCGTCAGCTGGGCGGCACCTTCGGCATCGCCGTGCTCACGGTGGTGCTCGATCACCAGCGGGCCGTGCACCGCAGCCAGCTGGTGCAGCACCTGGCCACCACCAATCCCCTGGTGCAGCAGCGCGTTCAGGCCCTGCAGCTCTGGCTGGCGCAGAGCGGTGCCGGCGGGGATGTCCACGACCAGGCCCTGCAGCTGCTCAGCCAGCAGGTGGATCGCCAGGCGGCGCTGCTGGCCTATGGCGATGTGTTCCGCCTCGTGGCGCTGGTGTTTGTGCTGGCGATCCCGCTGGTGGCGCTGCTCGGCCGGCCGGCCAGGGCCTGATCGGCGCCGCCTGGGTGGGGTGGTTCAGCCCCAGCCCAGCAGCCGCAGCCCCTGGAACACCACCAGGCAGGTGAGCCAGGCCAGCAGCAGCGACCACACCACGCTGAGAGTGGTGAATCCGAGCTGCTTCGATTCACTGCGGATCACCGCCACCGTGGATAGGCAGGGGGTGTAGAGCAGGGTGAATAGCATGAAGCTCACGGCCTGGGGCCAGCTCACATCGGCGGCGATCGCCCGTCCCAGGGCGATCGGGTCGGCCTGGCTGTAGATCACGGCGAGGCCCCCGAGCACGATCTCCTTGGCGATGAAGCCGAACACCAGCGCCACCGTCAGGTTCGGATTGATGCCGATCGGGCTGAGCAGGGGTTCCAGCAGTGAGCCCAGCCGGCCGGCCAGCGACAGGCTGGAGGCGGGCTCCACCCCCAGGGGCAGGTTGTTCAGCAGCCACACCGCCACCACCCCGAAGATGATGAACCGGCGCGACCAGAACCAGAAGTGCTTCACCTCGGCCCAGGCGCGGCTGAGGATCTGGCGGGGCGTGGGCAGGCGGTAGGGGGGCAGTTCCAGCACCAGCGGTTCGCTGCTGGGGAAGCGACCCCGGAACACCAGGGCCGTCAGCAGTGCCGCCAGGAAGCTCATCAGGTAGAGCCCGAAGATCACCAGGGCCCCCTGCCGCGGCGGGAAGAACGCCGCCGCCATGAACAGGAAGACGTTCAGCCGCGCCGAGCAGAGCGAGAAGGGGATCACCAGCATCGACAGCAGCCGCAGGCCCCGATCGCGCATCACGCGGGTGCCGAGGATCGCCGGCACGTTGCAGCCGAAGCCCATCAGCGACAGCACGAAGCTGCGGCCATCGAGGCCGAGCCGCTCCATGAAGGCATCCATCAGGTAGGCCGCCCGCGAGAGATAGCCGCTGTCCTCCACCACGCCCATGGCCAGGAAGAACAGGCCGATCACCGGCAGGAAGGCGGCCACGGTGCCGAGCCCCTGCCACAGCCCCTCCAGCAGGAAGCCCTGCAGAAAGGTGGGCAGGGGGGTGAGCAGGGGCTGGATCAGCTGCTTGCCGATCGCATCGAGCAGCCCCCCCAGCCCTTCCTGGATCGGCACACCGATCGCGTAGATCAGCTGGAACATCAGGGCCATCGCCCCGAAGAACAGCGGTAGCCCCAGCAGCGGGTGCAGCAGCACGGCATCGAGGCGGCGCGTCCAGCGGTCGCGCCATTGCGGCGGCAGTTGAACGGCAGCCTGCAGCAGTGCCGCCTGGCTCGGGATCAGCTCCGCCTCCAGCGCCGCCAGGCGGGGTTCCAGGGCGGCGACGACCTCCGGGCGGCGGCTGGCGCTGGCCTCCAGGCGCTGGAGCACGGCCTGTCGCACCGCGGCCAGGCCCTGTCCATATTTGGCGCTGAGCAGCACCACCGGCAGCTCCAGCTCGCGGCTGAGGGTGGTGTCGTCGATGCGCACGCCGAACCGGCTTGCTTCATCGGCCATGTTCAGCACCACCACCGCCGGCAGCCCCAGCTGGCGCACCTGCAGGGCGAGGCGCAGCTGGCGGTCGAGCTGGCTGGCGTTGAGCACCACCAGCACCAGATCCACGGGGGTGGATTCGAGGAAGCGGCGCACCACGGCCTCGTCATCGGAGAGACCGCGCAGGTCGTAGATGCCGGGCAGGTCGACCAGCTGCAGGACCTGGCCGTTGAGCTCCAGCCGGGCCTGCATCAGGTCCACGGTCAGCCCTGGCCAGTTGCCGATCTGGGCATGGCTGCCGGTGAGCCGGTTGAACAGGGTGGATTTGCCCGTGTTGGGCATGCCCAGCAGGGCGATGGTGCTCATGCCGCCAGGTCCACGCTGGCGGCGTCCCGGCGCCGCACCATCAGTTCGGTCATGCCGACGCGCACATGCAGGGGGCCGGCCCACCAGGCCCGCCGCAGCATCTGCACGGTCTGGCCGGGGCGCACGCCCAGGGCCTCCAGGCGCTGGACCAGGCCCTGGTCGGCCCGCAGGGCCGTGATGGTGGCGCTGGCGCCGGGCCGCAGGTCGATCAGCCGCCGGGGGGTTCGCATCAACGCGGGCCTATTGCGAATGAGTTGCAATATCCTATGCCCACCGCGGGTCGTTGCTGCCTCCCGGCCCCGTTCTGCCTAGCGTGGGCGTGCTGCGGGTGGGCCGATGCTGCACTTCTGGTCTCCGGGTCTCGACCCTTCCCATCCGACGGCCTGCACCCAGCCGGAGCGCTACGCCCTGCAGGTGATCGCCCGCGGCACCTTCCTGGCCGTTGGCCCGGATGGCGAGCGGCTGATTGAGGTGTCCATTCCGACCGACGCCCACCTCTTTCATGCCCATGAGGCCGCCGTGCGCGCTGCGATGGAGCTCAATGCCGAGGGGCGCGGTCCGATCGATGTGGTCAAGCTCGAGCTGGAGATCAGCTGAAGGCCTCAGCCGCTCACCAGTCGTCCGTCCTCCAGGTTGACGATCCGGTCGGCGATGTCGAGCACCTTGTTGTCGTGGGTCACCATCACGATCCCTGCCCGCTGCTGATCGGCCAGCTGCCGGAACAGGGCCACCGCGGCGCGGCCGGAGTCGCGGTCGAGGGCGGCGGTGGGTTCATCCGCCAGCAGCAGCCGTGGTGCCGGAGCCAGCGCGCGGGCGATCGCCACCCGCTGCTTCTGGCCGCCGGAGAGCTTCTCGGGGTAGTAACCGGCGCGATCCGCCAGGCCCACCCGCTCCAGCATCGCCGCTGCGCAGGCGTCCATGGCCCCGCGGCCCCGATCCAGCCAGTCCGGGTGCACCTCCAGCCCCAGGCGCACGTTTTCCAGGGCCGTCAGATAGGGCATCAGGTTGTGGGCCTGGAAGATGAAGCCCACATCGGCGCGCAGGCGGGTCAGGCTGGAGCGCTCCGCCTGCAGCAGCTCGGCGCCGAGGATGCGGAGGCTGCCGCTCTGGGCGGCGCGCAGCCCGCCGAGCATGGTCAGCAGCGTCGTCTTGCCCGAGCCGGAGGGGCCGGTCAGGATCACCACCTCGCCTGGGTGCACGGTCAGGTTGATGTCGTGCAGCACCTGCTTGGCCTGCCCCGCCTCCACGAAGCTGTGGCTGAGGTGCTCCACGGTGATCAGCGCTGGCGCCGCCTCACCTGCCTTCTGCACAGCAGCAGCTGCCATCAGAAGATCTCCGCCGGATCGAGCCGCCGCAGCTTGCCGGTGGCCAGCCAGCCGGAGGCGCCGCACATGGCCAGGGTGAACAGGAACACCAGCACGGCCCGCTGGGCTGTCATCACCACCATCAGCGACGTTGAGCGGGCCAGAAAGCCATAGAGCCCGAGCGAGAGCAGGAAGCTGGGGCCGAAGGCCAGCAGCGCCAGGATCAGCGATTCCTGCAGGATGATCGCCACGACGAAGCCATCGCCGTAGCCGATCGCCTTCAGGGTGGCGTATTCGCTGAGGTGATCGCTCACATCGGAGTAGAGGATCTGATAGACGATGATGCCGCCTACCACCAGACCAACCACCACGCCCAGACCGAAGATCAGGCCGAAGGAGGTGTTGCGGCGCCAGTAGTTCACTTCGGTGGCCTCCAGTTCCGGGATGGTCAGCACCTTCACTGACGGATCCAGGACGTCTTTCAGGGTGGTCTGTACCCGCTTCGGATCCACGCCGGGCTCCAGCTGGATCACACCCATCTGGATGTCATCGCTGCTCTGGCTCGGGAAGTAGTTCTTGAAGTTGGTGTTGGAGGTGATCAGGTTGATATCGGCGGCGAAGGTCACTCCCAGGCTGAACAGACCGGTGATCACGGCCCGCACGCCGCGCAGCTCGGTGCTGTAGCTGCCATCGCGGCGCACCACCTCCGCCACCGGACCGGCATTGCGCTTGGAGCGGGTGTCGAACAGCAGGCTGTCGGAGCGCTGCAGCGCCAGGGGATCGGCGCTCAGTTCCGGGATGCGCAGGCCGGGATTCTCCGGCGTCACCCCGAAGATCAAGGCTTGTTTCTGTTGGCGTGTGTCGCGATTCAGCCATTCGGTGATGCCGATGTAGAGCGGCGTCACCGCCTTCACCCCCTCCACCCCGAGGGCCTGGGTCAGGCGCGCCCGCGGAAAGTCGAGCGGTTCGCCCAGGTAGAGATAACGACCGCTCACCATCACCAGCTGGCCGTTGATGCGTTGAATCGGTCGCTTCTGGCTGTCGTAGAGGCCGCCCGAGAGCCCCAGCTGGAAGAACACCAGCACGTTGGCGAAACTGACACCGGCGATCGCTGCCGCCAGCCGCATTGGCCGGTGGATCGCCTGGCGCCAGGCCAGGGGGGTGCGTTGCAGCAGCCGGAGCGGACGGGGTGCCATCGCAGCCTCAGCGCGGGCTCGGCTGGGAAAGGCCGCTCTGCTGGCGGCGCTGTTGCTCGATCAACCGCTCCATCAGCTGTCGCTGCGCCCGTTTCTGCTCGGGCGTGAGCGGATCGAACAGCACGTTCACCTGCAGGTAGTTGATCGAACTGGCGAGGGCGGCTGCCTCCGGCGGCAGGCCGATCTTCACTTCGAACACCCGTCGGTCGAGGTTCTCACCCGCCTCGCCGCTGTACACGCTCTGGCGGCTCACCTGCCGGGCGATCTCCACCACCTGACCCACCATCTGTCGGCCAGGGAAGCCATCGGCGCTGATCACCACCCGCTGTCCGAGGGCGATGCCGGGCCGATCGGTCTGATACACCTCGGCGATCACGCCCATGCGGCTGCTGTCTCCCATTTCAAGGATGCCGTCGTCACCCACCCTGTCGCCCGGGTAGGCGTTGATCCGGAACACGGTGCCGCCGAAGGGCGCCCGGATCAGAGCCTTGTCCAGTTCGGTTCGGTTGCGCGCCAGGGCGGCCTGCTGCTCCTCCAGCTGCGCCCGCAGGGTGTCGCGGTCCTGCAGGGCCTGATCGAGGTTGGCGCGGGTCGTGCTTTCGATCGTGATCCGCCGGTCGCGGGTCTCGGCGCTGCTGGCCCCCTGGGCGTAGAGCTGGCTGTAGCGGCGCAGTTCCACCTGGGCCTGGGCCAGCTCGGCCCGGTAGCGGGCGATCACGCTGTCCTGGGAGGCCAGCTTGCGTCGCGCCACCTCCACGGCCGCGGCGGCCGAGCGCACATCCCGGTCCAGGCTCTCGCGGCTGGAGAGGATCGCCAGCACCTGCCCCCGTTGCACCTGATCGCCCTGCTTCACCAGCAGCTGGCCGATGGTGTCGTTGCTCAGCGACGCCGGCACCGACAGCTTCACCACCCGATCAAGGGGCTCCACCCGGCCGAGGGCGGCGATCCGTCGGGGCAACGGCTGCTGCTGCAGGGCCTGAGCCTGGCGGCGCTGCTGTTGGCCGTGCTGCCACAGGCCGAAGCCGGTGCCGGCCAGCAACAGGGCGATCAACCCGGCCCCCAGCCAGCGGCGGCGGCGCTGGTCTGTCGGGATCGGAGCTGAGGTGCTTCCTGTCGGTTCGCTCATGGTCCGCCCCTTTGGACGCCGCACCCCTGATTCAAGCTGTTCTAGCGAGGGCGGTCGTCCGCGGTGCTGGGCGGCCGCTGGATCAGTCGTGGTCTCGGTTGCCGAAGGGCTGATCCAGCTGCTGACGCATCACCCAGTCGGTGGCGGCTTTCTGGGTGTGCCAGGCCTGCAGCAGTTGTTTGGCGATCTGACGCAGTTGGTCGGGATCGATGGTGGCATCGATGGCGCGTGAGAAGCGCTCGATCTCAAACTGCTGGCTGGTGGTGAGTTCAATCGGTGGGGCCATGATCCGCCTGCTCCGATGGACACTGGCAAGGTATCGGGATGATCCGTTTGGCCTGTGGTGATCGCTACCAGCGGCGGCACATGTCAGTGTTTCGTGTTGTAACCGGGCTCGCGCTGATCCCTGAGACCGAACAGATTGATTCCATCCGCTGCTCGATAGCCATGCGTCTGGGCTGGCCGCAACATCTGCAGGCATCCCGCCTGCTTGAGCTCGCCCAGGACGATCAGCGTGGACTTGCCCTGGCTCTGATGGGCATGGCCCTGTTGATCCTGCTTGAGGACCTGGCGGACCTCGAGTCCTGAGCGACGGCGTCGCCGCTGCCTTGCGGGGTGGGCCTGGATCGCTTCAGGAGTGGGCCTCGGGGTAGCGCACGGTGCGCCAGCTGCCGCTGCTGGTGCGCACCTCCACGCCGATCGAGGCCGGTGCTCTGTCAGCACTGACCTGCCGGCACCAGGCCGCGGCATCCTCCAGGGCGGCCTGGAGGCTTTCGTAGAGCCCATCGAGCTGGGGATGGGGGTTGAGGCTGGCATCGATCAGTCGATAGCGGCGGCTGATCGGACGGCTGAGCAGATCCAGAACAGACATGGCTGGCCTTCATCAAAGGTTGATCCTGTTCAGTCCCCGCATGGCCTGTCTGTCTCAGGCGCTGCCATCGTGATCAGCCCTCGTGATCTGCCGTCGCCTCAACGACAGCGGGCTCTTCCGCTTGCTTCTGTGATCGTCCGTCTGCATCATCTGCACACGCTTCTGTCATGACAAACCGCTCCAGCACTCCGGCCGCGCCACCGACCGGCCTGGTCTTCCGCCCTGCGGCCGCACGCTTTCACAGCCAGTTCGATTGGCTCGATAGCTGGCACACCTTCTCCTTCGCCAGCCACCACGACCCGGCCTGGATCGGCTTCGGGCCGCTGCGGGTGATCAACGACGACCGGATCGCCGCTGGCCGTGGCTTCGGCATGCACCCCCACCGCGATATGGAAATCGTCACGGTGATGGTGGAGGGTCAGCTCAATCACCGCGATTCCATGGGCCACGCCGAGGTGCTGCGGGCCGGGGAGGTGCAGCGCATGAGCGCCGGCACCGGCGTGGTTCACAGCGAGATCAACGAAGGCCACCAGCCCTGCCGGTTGCTGCAGATCTGGATCGAGCCCAGCCTGGCCGGTCTCGCCCCGGCCTATGAACAGAAGCCCTTCACCAGCCCTTCACCATCGGCCCCGGCTGGACCCCCCCTGATCGAGGGGTCCGGTGCGGCCGATGCCCATGCCTTGCAGCAGGGGGATGGCCTGGGCTTCGGCGCCGGAACCCTGGCGTCCTTCGCGGCAGGGTCAGGCGGAGCGGACCTGCTGCTGTTTGAGCTGCGTTGAGCGATCAGCCAAAGCGGTAGTGCTTGCGCACCGGGGCATGCACCTCCCAGGTGCAGCTCAGACCGGCCTCGAACACCACCAGATCACCGGCCCCGAACCGCACCGGTTCCCCGCCATCGGGAGTGACGCTGACATCACCCTCCAGCAGCAGGCAGGTCTCCCGCTCGTCGTAGGTCCAGGGGAAGCTGCTGATCGCACAGCCCCAGGTCGGCCAGCGCCTCACACCCAGGCTTTCAAGCTGCGCTGGATCCGGATTGGACGTGACCGTGATGCGGCTGGCCATGACGGGTTCTCGGAGGGGCGGCGGCATTGTCGGCCAGCAGTGCTGCCACCAGTGACGGCGGGCTCTGACCAGGCGGGCCACCAGCTCGTACTCGGCATCCGTGAGCTGCCAGGCGAAGGCCCGTGATTCGTAGCGCAGCAGATCGCCGCAGCTCACCGGCTCGCCCAGCTCCGCTGCCAACGCCGCTGCCTCGACGGCAGTGCAGTGGCTCAGGCGAAGTTGAAGCGCGGGATCCTGCGCGACCCTGCTCAGAAAGCGGGCCAGCCCCTCCTGGCTCATGGTCCGTGGTCCCCGTTCGCAGTCCGTTCGGGTTGCCGCTGGTTGAGCAACCAGCGCACGACCGCTTCGCTGTAGAAGGCCACATCCCAGACGTTGTGGCCGAAGCCCGGCAGCTCGCTGTAGCGCATCGGTGCTCCTTCAGCCCTGAGGGCCGCGGCGGTGCGACGGGCGTCCTGTACGGGGAACAGGGGGTCAGCATCGCCATGGTGGATCCAGATCGGCAGATGCCGCAGCTGTTGCGCGAGCCACCGGTGGGGATCTCCCACGCCCGTCGGCACCACGGCGTCCTCGGCGGGAATGGCCGCTGAAGGACCGACCAGTCCGCCGACGATCAGCAGTCCCGCGAAACGCTGCGGCTCGCGTGCGGCCAGGCGCCAGGCCGCTGTCGCACCGCTGGACACTCCGCAGAGCAGGAGCCGGTGGCGGTCGATCCGCCAGCTCCGGCAGGTCTGCTCCAGGCAGGCCAGGGCCAGGTGCAGATCCGCCTGGCTCCAGTGGGAGGCCGGCCGCTGCTGGGGAAACACCACCACCGCTTCGAACAGGTCGGCATGGCGGCGGATGGCGCTGCCCAGCTGAAATTCCGTGGGCAGCAGACCGTCCTCGCCCCCTTCGCCGGCGCCATGCAGGAACAGCATCAGCGGCCATTCACGGTCCGGGCTGTAGCTGCGGGGCACATACACCTGGTACGGGTGGATCTCATGACGATCCAGGCCGCCGCTGCTGATCGTCTGATCTAGGAAACCCGTGCTTGTCATCGGCGTCGTTCCCGTGGCCCAGGATCCCCAGAGCGCTGGCTCACGCACAGACTGTCAGCAGGACTGGATGGCGGCATTGCCTGCCCCCTGCTCGCTCACTCTGGGGGCGCTCTATTCCCGCCAGCCGCAGGCAGGCGAGGACGGTCAACTGCAGCCAATCGACGCCACCACCCGCATTAAGCCGGAGGAGGGGCTGGAGCTGCTGCGGCTGGCCCGGGATCTCCAGGCTGGAGCCCTGCTGGAGATCGGCCTGGCCTACGGCTTCAGCACCCAGTTCCTGCTGGCGTCCCTGGTGCCCCGGGGGGGGCGGCTGATGGCGCTGGATCCCTTTCAGAGCAGCGACTGGCATGGCGTCGGCCGGGGCCTGGCCGAGCGGACGGCGGCTGCCCTGAGCCGCGATCCGGCCAGTGGCGCTCCCGTGCGATTCCAGTGGCTGTCGGAGCCTTCCCACCGGGGCCTGCCGGCGCTGGAGGCCGCGGGTGAGCGCTTTGATCTGATCTTCATCGACGGCTACCACCGCTTCGATGATGTGTTGATCGACGTCACCCTGGCGGCGCGCCTGTGCCGGCCCGGTGGGGTGATCGTGCTGCACGATCTCTGGCTGCCATCCGTACGGAGCGTGGTGGCCTTCCTGGAGAGCAACCGCGCCGATCTGGAGCGCCTGCCCACCCGTTGCCGCAACCTGGGCGTGTTCCGGCTGCGGGGTGAGGACCAGCGCAACTGGGATCATTTCGTGCCCTTCGCCAGCGCCAGCGAGATCTGGCTCGATCAGGCCTGATTCCTCCCCTTCTGTTCCGCAGCGAGGGGGCTCAGCGGGCTTCGGCCAGCCAGTCGATCCGCCCCAGCTTGGCCAGCCAGACCAGGCTCATGCGCAGGAATGGCCTGCGCTCGGCGGCGAAGGGCGCCAACAGCTCGGCCACCGAACAGGGCCCCTGCCGCTGCAGGCGCTCCAGCAGGGCCGCGGCTTCCTGGCGACTGCCCCGCAGGCCAGGCAGCAGACCATCCAGCCGG
>RFPK01000131.1 GCA_009926195.1 Synechococcaceae bacterium WB4_1_0192
AGCAGCCGGCCGGCTGCTGCTCTCGAAGCTGCTGCTGGTGGTGGTGCTGGTGCTGGCCGGCGTGCTCGCGATGCTGCTGGGCAGCGGCCTGGGGAGCCTCAACACTGCCCTGGCCACGCTGCCGCTGCTGGTGTTCACCATCTTCTATGTGTGGCTGCTGGTGAACCAGAAGTTCCTGATCCAGCTCAGCCTGTTCGGCGTGCGGCGGCCGCTGGACGTGCTGCAGTCGGGCGTGGCCGGTGTGAACCCGAGCTGGTGGGTGGTGCTGTGGCTGGTGATCGTGGAGAGCGTGATCCATGGCATTGCCCTGCTGTTCAGCTACGGCGGCCTGTTCGTGATCCTGCCGGTGATGGTCTGCATCGGCGCGGCGGCCTACCGCCAGCTGTTCGGCTGCCAGGACCACACCGGCCTGCTGCGCGAGCCCCAGGGCTGAGACGGCCAGATCTGGCGCATCGGGCTCAATCGCAGCGGCGGGCGATGCGCAGCCTGGCGCTGCGGGCGCGGGGATTGGCGTCGCTCTCCTCCGCGCTGGCCTGCACCGCCTTGCGGGTCACGCGCTGCAGCCGCTCATCCGCGAGGAAGGCCGTCTTGACGCGCCGATCTTCCAGCGAATGGAAGCTGATCACGCCGAACAGCCCGCCGGGCAGCAGCCAATCCGGGGCGGAAGCCAGCAACCGATCCAGCACGCCCAGCTCGTCGTTGACGGCGATGCGCAGGGCCTGGAAGCTGCGGGTGGCCGGATGGATGCGGCCGCGCCGCGCCTGGGGCGGATAGCAACCGGCGATCACGTAGGCCAGCTCGGCGGTGGTGCGGGGCTGCTCCGGATCACTCCAGGGCCCGTGCTCCTTGATGCGGCGGGCGATCCGCCGCGACAGGCGCTCCTCGCCATAGGCATAGATCAGATCGGCCAGCGCGGTCTCCTCGAGCCGATCGATCAGCTGGGCAGCCGTCTCGCCGGCCGTGGGGTTCATGCGCATGTCGAGCGGCCCCTCCAGCCGGAAGCTGAAGCCGCGCTGCGCCACGTCCAGCTGCGGGCTGCTCACGCCCAGATCAGCCAGCACCGCCAGCACCGGCTCGCGGGGGGTGTAATCGGCGAAGTTGGTGGCCACGATCGCCGCCCGATCGCCGTAGGGCGCCAGCCGCTCGGCCGCCGCGGCGCGGGCGGTGGGGTCCTGATCCAGGCCGATCAGGCGCAGGCCGGGGTGCGCCTCCAGCAGCAGGGCGCTGTGGCCGCCGCCACCGAGGGTGCAATCGATCAGCAGGCCCCCGCCGCGCTGCTCCAGCAGCGGCGCCAGCTCGGCGAAACCGGCCAGCACCGGCTCCGCCAGCACCGGCACATGCGCAAACCCCTGCACGCTGCTGCCGCCGCTTTCCATGGCGCCATCCTCGCGCCAGGCCTGCGGCCGGCTGACTGAGACGCCGCCCGGCCTCCCTAGGATGCCCCCGCCGATGCTGCCGTTCGGGCCGCCATGACCCAGCTCGAGACCCGCACAGAGCCGATGGTGGTCAACTTCGGCCCCCATCACCCCTCGATGCACGGGGTGCTGCGGCTGGTGGTGACCCTCGACGGCGAGGACGTGGTGGACTGCGAGCCGGTGATCGGCTACCTGCACCGCGGCATGGAGAAGATCGCCGAGAACCGCACGAACGTGATGTTCGTGCCCTACGTGAGCCGCATGGATTACGCGGCCGGCATGTTCTACGAGGCGATCGTGGTGAATGCCCCCGAGCGCCTGGCCGATGTGCCGGTGCCCAAGCGCGCCAGCTACATCCGCGTGCTGATGCTGGAGCTGAACCGCATCGCCAACCACCTGCTCTGGCTGGGCCCGTTCCTGGCCGACGTGGGTGCGCAGACGCCGTTCTTCTACATCTTCCGTGAGCGGGAGATGATCTACGACCTCTGGGAAGCGGCCACCGGCCAGCGCCTGATCAACAACAACTACTTCCGCATCGGCGGCGTGGCAGCCGATCTGCCCTACGGCTGGCTGGAGAAGTGCCTCGACTTCTGCGATTGGTTCGGCCCCAAGATCGATGAATACGAGAAGCTGATCACCAACAACCCGATCTTCCGCAAGCGCATCGAGGGCCTGGGCGTGATCACACGCGAGCAGGCGATCAACTGGAGCCTCTCCGGCCCGATGCTGCGCGCCTCAGGCGTGCCCTGGGACCTGCGCAAGGTGGATCACTACGAGTGCTACGACGACTTCGACTGGGACGTGGCCTGGCAGAACGAGGGCGACTGCTACGCCCGCTACCGCGTGCGCATCCAGGAAATGCGCGAATCCCTGAAGATCCTGCGCCAGGCCTGCGCCATGATCCCCGGCGGCCCCACCGAGAACCTCGAAGCGCGGCGCATGGCCGAGGGCAAGGGCAGCGAGTTCGCCGGTTTCGATTACCAGATCGTGGCCAAGAAGGTGGCGCCCACCTTCAAGATCCCCGGCGGCGAGCTCTACACCCGCCTCGAATCCGGCAAGGGCGAGATCGGCGTGTTCATCCAGGGCAACGACGACGTGACCCCCTGGCGCTTCAAGATCCGCGCCGCTGATTTCAGCAACCTCCAGATCCTGCCCCACATCCTCAAGGGGGCCAAGGTGGCCGATATCATGGCGATTCTCGGCTCGATCGACGTGATCATGGGGTCGGTGGACCGGTGAAACGGCGCGCCCGCCTCTGGGCGCAGCTGCGTCAGGCGGGCTTCCTGCTGCCGACCGGGCTCACGGGCTACCTCTGGCTCAAGGGGCTGCATCCGGATCTGCCGGGCCTGAGCTGCCCGCTGCGGCGGCTCACCGGCATCCCCTGCCCGGGCTGCTTCCTCACCCGCGCCACCAGCGCCGCCCTGATCGGCGACCTGCCGGGCTCGATCACGCTGCACGCCTTCGGTCCGCTGGCGGCCGGCGCCCTGGTGTGGTGGTGCCTGAGCTTCGGGCTGGGGGTGCGGGGGTTTCCCGCCTTCCCGGCGCTTGGGGCCTGATGCCGCGTCCTGTCACCAGGCCCTGAAGCTGCAACCGCTCAGCTGATCACGCCTTTGTTGTAGGCGACGTTCTGGATGTAGAAGGTGAGCATCGGCACCACCACCAGAGCGCCGAGGCCGCAGGTGCAGAGGGCGATGATGCCGCCAACGAGGCCGGCAAGGATCTGAATCCCAACGAAACTCATCCCGTGGGGCGAGCGATACACCGCCTGGAACGAGGCCCCCAGTGCATCAACGATCGACTGATCCGTTGCGAAGACGCGGTTGACATAGACGGGCATCACCAGAGCGACGGCAATGCCCGGCAGGATGCAGAACAGGTAGCCAAGGCTCATCACCAGAGTGAAGAGAATGCCGGCCAGCAGATAGCGCATCGGCCGACGCATCAGCGCTGCGAAGGCACCCTGCACCGTGATCACTTCACCGGTCTCGTAATAGAGAGCGGGCACAGCAATGAACAGCACACCCACCAGGCTGCTGAGCACAGCGAACGGCAGAGAAGCCAGATAACCGAGGATCTGGGCCAGGGCGGTGCCGGTGCTGTCCGTGGCGATGCCCATCCCCATCAGGGTGATCACCATGTTGACCACCACGCTGAGGCCGTACAGCACACCACCGGCGATCCAGATCAGGATCAACGTCGGCACATGGGCCAGCAGCGCTTCCCAGGCGCGATTGAGCGTGGGCTGTTCGTAGGCGCTTGGGGCGGCCATCGATGGCGAGCAAACTGGCGCCAATAGTGGCAGCCATCGCGCCAGGCCACAACCACCCTGCCACCGCCGCAATCGGCCCGCCACGACCATGACGCCTGACGACTGGCTGCTGCTCTGCCGCAGCGTGCGCTTCGGCGACACCGACGCCGCCGGCGTGATGCACTTCCCGCGGCTGTTCAGCTGGTGCCACGAGGCCTATGAGGAGAGCCTGGAGCGCTTTGGTCTAACCGCGGCCGAGATCTTTCCCCGGCCTGAGCACAGCCCGGCCGTGGCCCTGCCGGTGGTGCACTGCAGCGCCGACTATCAGCGCCCGCTGGCCTGTGGCGATGCGCTGACCATCGCGCTGCGGCCGGAGCGGATCGACCCCGGCTGCTTCGAACTGCACTACCGCTTCAGCCGCAGCGGCGAGGCGGTGGCCCAGGCGCTCACGCGCCACCTGGCGATCGACAGCCTCAGCCGCCGGCGCTGCGCCCTGCCGGCGGGGATCCAGCGCTGGCTGGAAGCGTCGGGGCTGGGACGCGGCGTGACACCGCTGCCTTAGGCGCCTGGCGCAGAGCCCAGAACAGCGCCACCAGTTGCAGTGGCAACAGGCTGACCTGCACCGCCAGTGGATGCCAACCATCGCTCGGCACGGTCGAGAAAACAGCGCAACTGGCCAGGGCGGCCGCGGCGAGCAGCAGCAGCGACGGCTTCAGAACCACTCGCGGCTGCTGTCGATGTAGGTGGCCTCGAACTCCTCGGGACTCTTGGTGAGGTAGATGATGCCCTCGATCAGGCCGATCACGCTCATCACGAAACTGGCGACGCCACAGGTGACCACCCCTCCCGCCAGGGTGATCACAAGCATGATCACGCCGGGTGTGCTGTAGCCGAGCACGAACTTGTGCACACCGAAACTGGCCACCTGGGCGCCTTGCTGGGACTGGGCCTGGGGCTACCGGCCCTGGCCCAGCAAGGCGCCCAGGTGGCCAGCGGGGCCTGCAGCACGATGGGCCCCATGACGGTGGAGATCATCACCGTGGCCGTGCTGGTGGGCAGCCTGATCGCGCTGGCCCTGATGGAGCGGCGGCTGCGGGCCGAGGGCTGGTCGCTGGCTGAGGCCCTCTCGGAATCGGTCAGTCGGCCTGGGGGAGCAACACACCTGGAGGCCAGCAGCAGCCGTCTGATCGCCATGGCGGGCATGTTGGTGCTGCTGCTGCTGTATCTGGGCTTTGGCATCTTCGCCCTCTACAACTTCGGCCGGACCTGCACGATGCCGAGCAGCATCGACACGGTCACCCACTTTCTGTATGCCGGGCTGACGCTGTTCGCGCCCTACATCGCCAACAAGTTCTCGAATGTGTTCCGGCCGATGTTCCTGCGCGGCCGCACCGCCAGCGATAGCAGCGACAACGACAACGACAACGACAGCGACAACAACACTGCGAAGCCGGCTGCGCCAGCAGCCGGGTCGGAGCCGGTGGCCAGAACAGCCCCCTCAGCCGCCGCTCCGATCGAAGCAGCCCGACCCGCAGCGACAGCACCGCCCCACGCAGCGGCGGTCGCCACAACGCCGGTCGATGCAAAACCTGCCAAGGTTTCACCGGCCCCGGAAGCAGCCGATCCCTACGCCCCAGCGGTTTCGCTGATCGCTGAATTCGAGGGATTCGTGGATCACGCCTACCCGGATCCGGCCTCGGAGAGCTTCAGCGAACTGCGCTTGCGGCCCCGCGATTCGCTGCGCCAGAAGGTCACCCGTCACCAGACGCTCATCGAACCGGGAGTCTTGGTGGAGTCGCACATCGACTACTTCGGCAACTACGTCGAGACCATCTCCATCCCGTACCGGCACCAGCGTCTGGTGATTTCATCGGCCTGCGAGGTGGAGACCAAGCCCTTCAACGACGCCCTGGTGGCCCTCGATCTGAGCATCGCCGAAGCCCGGCAGATGTATCAGGAACGCCGTCGTGAGCTGCACGACTTCCTGAGGCCCTCGCAGTATGTGCGATTGGTCGATCCGGTGCGGGAGATGGCCTCGGATCTCCTGCCCGAAGCGGCCCCGTTCTCCGAG
>RFPK01000132.1 GCA_009926195.1 Synechococcaceae bacterium WB4_1_0192
CCTCGGCCGCCTGCAGATCCAGGGCCCAGGGCCCCACCACGCCAAACAGGCCACACATCAGGCGCGCTCAGCCACGGCCCACGCGCCACACCTGCAGGCCGGCGGCCCGGGCCCGGGGTGCATCGGCGATGGCACGGGCATCGAACAGCCAGGCCGGCTGGCGCATCACCGCCGCCAGGGCGGGCCAGTCGAGCTCGGCGTACTGCTGCCACTCAGTGAGGATGAGCACCGCATCGGCACCCTCCGCGGCGGCGATCGGGCTCTCGACCCGCTGCCAGCTGCCCACGCCATCACGCCCCAGATCGGCGGCGATCTGGGCTTCGCTCACCTTGGGATCGTGAATCGCCAGCTGGGCCCCCTCCTCCAGCAGATCGCGGCAGATGCGGATCGCCGGGGCCTCGCGGGTGTCGTTGGTGTCGGCCTTGAAGGCAAAGCCCAGCACGGCGATGCGCTTGGCGGTGACGGTGCCGAACAGGCGCTGCACCACCAACTGGGCGATGCGGTGCTGCTGCCAGGCGTTGAGATCCACGACCCGCTGCCAGTAGGCCGCCACCTCATGCAAGCCGTAATGGCCGCAGAGGTACACCAGGTTGAGCACATCCTTCTGGAAGCAGCTGCCACCGAAGCCAGGACCGGCCTTGAGGAACTTGGCGCCGATGCGGCTGTCAGCGCCGATCGCCCGCGCCACCTCCTGCACATCGGCGCCGGTGGCCTCACACACCGCCGCGATCGAATTGATCGAACTGATGCGCTCGGCCAGGAAGCAGTTGGCCGTGAGCTTGGAGAGCTCACTGCTCCAGAGATTGGTGCGCAGGATCCGCTCCGCCGGCACCCACTGGCTGTAGATCGCCGCCAGGGCATCGATGGCGGCGGGATCCTCGCCGCCGATCAACACCCGATCGGGGTGCTCGAGATCCTGGATCGCCGTGCCCTCCGCCAGGAACTCCGGGTTGGAGAGCACCGAGAAGCTCTTGTCGCGGCTGGCGCCGAGGATCGCCTGGATCGTGGCGGCCGTGCGCACCGGCAGGGTGCTCTTCTCGACCACGATCGTGTGGTTCTGCGCGCAGGCCGCCACCTGGCGTGCCGAGGCCTCGATCCAGCGCAGGTCGCTGGCCTGACCGGCCCCCACACCGCGCGTCTTGGTGGGGGTGTTCACCGACAGGAACACCATATCGGCCGCGGCGATCGCCGCCTCCACCGCCGTGGAGAAGTGGAGGTTGCGGCCGCGGCAGCGACCCACCACCGCATCCAGCCCCGGTTCATACACCGGCAACCTGCTCAGATCGGCATCGTTCCAGGCGGCGATGCGCTCGGCATTGAGGTCAACCACCGTGACCTGAATCTGCGGGCAGCGATCGGCGATCACGGCCATCGTCGGCCCACCGACATAGCCCGCGCCGATGCAGCAGATGCTGCGGATGGTCGCCGTCATGCGCCGATGGCCTCACGGAAGTAGCTGATCGTTGCATCCAGGCCCCGCTCCAGCGGCACCGTGGGCTGCCAACCGAGCTGCTGACGGGCCAGATCGATCACCGGCTGACGCTGCAGCGGATCATCGGCCGGCAGCGGCCGCTGCACCAGCTCCAGCTCCGGGTTGATGCGGGCGCGCACCAGCTCCGCCAGCTGGCGGATCGTGAACTCGGCGGGGTTGCCGATGTTGATCGGCCCGCAGTGACTGCCGTTCATCAGGCGGATCAGCCCCTCCACCAGGTCGTCCACATAACAGAAGGAGCGGGTCTGGCTGCCCTCGCCATAGAGCGTCAGCGGCTCACCGCGCAGGGCCTGGACGATGAAGTTGCTCACCACCCGGCCGTCGTCCGGCAGCATGCGCGGGCCGTAGGTGTTGAAGATCCGCACCACGCGGATATCAACGCCATGCATGCGCTGATAGTCGAAGCAGAGTGTCTCGGCGATGCGCTTGCCCTCGTCGTAGCAGCTGCGGATGCCGATCGTGTTGACGCAGCCGCGGTAGCTCTCCGGCTGGGGATGCACCTCCGGATCGCCGTACACCTCCGAGGTGCTGGCCAGCAGCAGGCGGGCCCCCACCCGCCGGGCCAGGCCCAGCATGTTGTAGGTGCCGAGGAAGCTGGTCTTGGCGGTCTTGATCGGGTTGTGCTGGTAATGCACCGGCGAGGCGGGACAGGCCAGGTGCCAGATCCGGTCCACCTCCAGCAGGATCGGTTCGGTCACGTCGTGGCGGATCAGCTCGAAGCGGGGATGGCCGATCCAGCGGGCGATGTTGGCCTTGCGGCCGGTGAAGTAGTTGTCGAGGCAGAGCACCTCCTCGCCGGCCTCCATCAGCCGGTCGACCAGGTGGGAGCCGACGAAACCGGCGCCGCCGGTGATCAGGTTGCGCGTGATCGAGGCGGGCATGGCGGCCTGGCTTGGTCCGCCTGATTATCAGAGCCCACCCGGCCGGCAGCCAGGAAGCCCAGCAGCAGGAAGCCCAGGAAGAACAGCAGGCCATCGGCATAGAGCAGCGGCTGGAACAGCCACTGCACCGCCAGGGTGATCAGCACGCCCGCCAGCAGCAGGGCCGGCGCCGCCGCCTCGGCGGAACCCAGGGCCCGCCTGAGCTGCGCCAGGGCCGGCGGCAGGCACAGGGCCAGGGCCAGCACCAGCGCCAGCAGCGGCAGCCAGCCGACGCGCACGTACACATCGCAGAACACGTTGTGCATCAGCTCGCCCTGGCGCGCATCGAAGATCATCAGCACCTGGCGCTGCTGATCAACCGTTTCGAAGTGGAGCTGATTGCCGCCCCAGGGGAACTGGGGCGCCGCCGGCAGGAAGCCAACCAGCCGATCGAAGCGTTCATCGTGCAGCAGGGCGAGGAGGCGCTGCCCGAGGCGGGGCCGCACCAGCAGCGCCGCAGCCAACGCCAGACCGGCACCAGCCAGCACCGCCAGGCCGCGGCGCCAGCTGCGGCGGCCGGGAGACAGCCGCAGCAGCAGCGGCGCACCGCCGAGCACCACCACCAGCAACCCCAGCCGGCCGTGGAAGCAGAGGCTGGCCAGCACGGCCGCCAGGCCGCTGGCGCAGAGCAGCAGGCCCAGGCGGCGCTGCCGCCCCTGCCAGGCCAGGGCCAGGCCTGGCAGCAGCCAGGCCGCCGCCAGGGCGGCGTTCTGCTCCACCGAACGCACATTCATGGTGGCTTCGCTGCCCCAGGGCACGGGGATCGAGGCGTCGTAGCGGCGCCGCAGCAGATCCAGCCAGTGGCCATCGGGCACCAGCACCCGGCCATGCAGGAGGACCAGCCAGGTGTAGAGCAGGGCGCCGAGGCCATAGGCCAGCCACAACCAGGCCATCTGGCGCCAGCTCAGGCGCTGCGCCGCCTGGGCGCCGACCCACAGACCACCGGCCGGCAGCACCAGCATCGAGACGAGATCCAGCAGGTCGCGGCCACCCAGCTGCCAGAGGCCGTGCTGCACGGACACCAGCGCGTAGCTCAGGCTGAACAGCAACAGCAGCGCCAGGGCGAGCGGCAGCGGTGCCGCCGGCCAGCGCAACGGCCGGGACCGCCAGAGCAGCAGCGCCAGCACCGCATAGAACAGCGTGAAGCTCTTGGGCAGATGCAGGCCCATCAGGGCCCAGCCCGCCAGCAGCACCAGCGTGATCGGGTCCGACATCAACGGTGGTTCCGCTCCTGTGAGAGTGCCTGATCGAGGGCCTCAAGATCCACCCGCAGTCGCCGTTGATAGGGGTGAAGCTGTCGATCGGCCCGGGGATCGTCTTCAGCAGGCGCACAGGCGAAGGGCTGCTGCAGGCCCCGCTGGACGCTGTTGTAGAGGCTGCCCCCCAGCACGGTGAGGGCATCGGCATGGCGGCCGGCGCAGACGGGATCCAGGCTGAACAGCCGATAGGGGCGGCTGCGACACAGCAGCGCATTCAGCACCATCGAGCCGTGCTCACACCACAGGCCAGCGGCATCGCGCAGCCGGCGCAGCAACACCAGGCTGGGCAGGCCAGTGGGGTCGAGCACCGTGTAGCCATGGCGCTCGAACCGCTCGCACACCGCCGCGAGATTGGCGATGCGATCCGAGCGGCGCGAGCAGAGGAACAGGCGCTCGGGCTCCGCCGGCGGGCCCAGGGCAGCGCCCAGCCGATCGCGGGCCAGGGCCAGGTTCTGCCAGCTGCTCAGGCGCGGCAGCAGCAGGGCATCGGCCAGGCGCAGGTTGGCCTGCAGCAGCTGCTCCGGCGTGAACACAGCCAGGCTGTCCGGCGGGCAGAGCTGGGTGAGCGCCTGAGCCCAGGCGGGCGAGGGGGCCGTGACCAGCAGGCGCCGGCCGCCGGCACGGACGCGCGGATCGGTGGCGAACCAGAGGATGGCCCCCAGCTGATCCCCCACCCAATGGCCGAAATGGCTGGTGAGGTGAGGGAGCAGGGCATAGGCACCATCCAGCGCCTGGCTGGGGGCCCGCAGGCGACGGCGAATCGTGTGGAACTGGATGCGGCGATAGGCGGCGGCCTGGCTGCAGCTCACCCCGTTCAGCACCGCCCAGCTCTCGATGCTGGGGTAGTGGGGCACCGGGGACTGGCGATAGGCGTGGCTGACCAGCAGCGCCGGCTGGCTGGGGGGCAGCGGCAGGCGATCGAGATCGAGGATCGTCTGAACACAGGCGGCCGCCGGGGCGGAGCCGAAGCCCCAGGGCTGCAGGCGATGGCGGTAGCCAAGGCAGCCGCTGTCGGCTGCCCGCAGCCACAGCTCACGGACGCTTTCGCCGATCCAGGCGGGCAGGCGGCTCACCAGTAACACCCCCCATCCACCTGGCTGGCCTGGGCCGGTGTCTCCTGCGGCAGCGGGCGGCTCCAGGCCGCATTCATCAACCCGGCGAAGCGGGGCATCGCCTCCCAGCGGCGGCCCCGCAGCCCGAACAGCAGCTGCAGGGCGCCGCCCAGGTGCAGGGCCGGCCGGCCCATCGCACGGATCGCCGCCGCCAGCGGCAGGCCGTAGGCGCCGCAGCCGAGCAGGGCCACATCGAACTCGCAGGCAGCGACGCGCTCGATCAGGCCGTCCAGGGCGTCGCTCCAGCTGGCGTGCCCCTCGGTCTGGCCCGCCAGGGTGAGGGGGGGCCGCAGGGTGCGCAGCTCAAAGGCCGGCAACACCGCCGGATCGGCGAACAGCTGCGCGCGCCGGGCCCACTGGCGCTCGATGCTGACGCTGAAGGGATGCACCACCAGTACGGTGCGACCGGCGAGGGCAGCACTCCACGGCGAGGGCTGCCACCAGGGTTCGAGGGCCGCCAGGCCGCAGCGCCGGGGCAGCGGCTGGAGCCCTGCCAGCAGCTGTGCCTGGCGGGGGCTGTCCCAGACCGCCAGCAGATCCACCGCCTCGAGCGCGGCCTGCAGCCGCGCCGCCGCGGCCGCCAGGGCCGCCGGCTGGACCGGAAAGATGCCGGCATTGCGATGGGCCTGCAGCCGGGTGAGCCGCGAGAAGGAGCCGCCGCGGGCCTCGGCCATCAGCCTGGCCTCCACCGCTCCCAGCCGGCCCACCAGCACCGGCCGCCGCTGCAGCAGGGCCGCGCTGATCCAGGCCGCGGCCGCCGCGTCATCGAGCTGTCCGGCGAACACCTGCGGGTAGCGGAGCCGGTCGCAGCGGCGCTGCAGGCCGCGGGCCCGCTCCCGCAGGCCATGGCGAAGCTGCCAGAGGCGGGCGGTCATGCCGGCTCCCCCCGCTTCAGGCAATCGGCATAGAGGCGGTGGTGGGCCGCAGCCACCGCCGCCGGCCGCCAG
>RFPK01000133.1 GCA_009926195.1 Synechococcaceae bacterium WB4_1_0192
CTTCATCAGCTGGGGCCTCACCAACGCCTACCCCGCCAGCTGAGCGCAGCAGGGCTGCGGCTCGGGCGGCATCGAGACTGATCTGGGCCACCAGGGCCGGCAGATCGGCAAAACGCTGCTGGCGACGCAGCAGGGCCACCGGCTCCACCAGCAGCTCACGCCCCACCAGCTCCAGGCGCCGCTCCAGCAGATGCACCTCCACCGCTGAGGGCGCCGCGGGGTCCACCGTGGGCTGCGGGCCGAGGTTCATCACGGCCGGCAAGGCTTCAGGCAGGGCCTCGGCCGACGGTTGCCCGCCCTCCAGCAGCCAGGCCCGGGCGGCGTAGACCCCCTCCATCGGCAGGAACTTGCGGCCATCCACCTGCAGATTGGCGGTGGGCCAGCCCAGGGTGCGGCCCAGGCCACGGCCCTGCACCACCCGCCCGCAGAAGCGATAGGGCCGATCCAGCAGCCGGGCCGCTTCCGCCAGATCGCCCGCTGCCAGGGAGCGGCGGATACGGCTGCTGCTGAGGCGCTGGCCGCCCTCAGCCAGCATCGGCAACACCTGCACCGCCACCCCATGGGCGGTGGCCAGCTCCCGCAGGCTGGCGGTGTCGCCGCTGCGGCCGGCCCCGAAGCGGAAGTTTTCGCCAACCACCACCAGACCTGCCCGCAGCTGCCCCACCAGGACCTGCTCCACGAAGGCCGCGGGCGTCAGGGCAGAGAGCTCCGGCGTGAAGGGCACCAGCACCAGTTGCTCGATGCCCAGCGGGCCCAGCAGGTGCAGTTTTTCGGCGGGCAGATCCAGGCGCAGGCGGGTTTCGCCGAACAGCACCTCGCGTGGATGGGGCCAGAAACTCACAACGGTGGGGACCAGGAGCGCCCCAGCCGCCACACGGGCACCCTCCACGGCAGCGGCAATCACCCGCCGGTGGCCGGCATGCAGTCCGTCAAAGCTGCCGAGCGCGATGGCGGTGGGCCGGCGTGCATCGGCCGGCGTGCACAGGGGAATCACCAAAGAACCGCCGTGACCCTCGCCAGCGGCATCCTCCCATGGCAGGTTTGGGCGATCCCCGACTCCCCCATGGCCGATCGCCTCGACCTGCAGCTGATCTCCGCCGCCCTGCGCCGCCTGGGCTGGGTTCGCTTCTGGGCCCAGCTGGTGCTGGGCGTGGTGGTGGTGGGCGTGCTCCTGTTCAACAACATCGGCGGGCGCCTGGCCGCCAACTCCGCCCGCGCCCTCGGGCTTGGCCCCGGCATCTCCCTGACGACGCTCTCGTTCCTGCTGCTGCTGTGGTGCCTGTGGCAGAGCTGGCTGGTGGTGCGCTGCGGGCGGGCCCTGAGCAGTCCGGTGCGCCCCAGCAAGGGGGAAACCGCCCGGCTGATCAAGCGCGGCCTGCTGGCCGATCTGATGGGCGTCACCCTGGCGGTGATCGGCTATCAGGCCATGGCCGGCAGTCTGTTCGTGCAGGCCTCGCAGCAGGTGCCGGGCTTCTTCGGGGCCCAGATCCAGCAGGCTCCCGGAGCGGCCGGGCGCGTGATCGGCCTGCCGATCACCTCGATCGAGATGCTCTCGGTGTTGGGCAACACCCAGGTGCTGTTCGCCCACCTGATCGGACTCTGGATCAGCCTCTGGCTGCTGCAGCGCATCTACCGCCCCAGCTGAGGCGGCAGGTTGAGATCGGGGAGCCGGGCCGTGTTCCCCCGCCAGAACAGCTCCGGCTGCAGAGGCGTCAGCACCGGCCATGGCCTCACCCTGCAGACGCCCCTGCGGGCCGAGCGGGCCGATGCGCTGTTTGCCCCCGGCATCACCGCCAGGGCCGGCAGCCCCTCGATCGTGCCCTCCATCGCCGCGCTCACGGTGCCGGAATAGAGGGTGTCGGTGCCCAGGTTGGGGCCGTGGTTGATGCCGGAGAGCACCAGATCGGGCCACTCCTCCAGCAGGGCAAACAGGGCCAGCTTGACGCAGTCGCTGGGGGTACCGCTGCAGGCCCAGGCGGTGATGCCGGGGGCAAACAGCGCATCGGCCCGCTCGGCCCGCAGGGGCGTCTGCAGGGTGAGGCCATGGCCGGTGGCGGAGCGCTCCTGATCGGGGCACACCACCGTGACCTGATGGCCGCGGGACGCCGCCGCCGCCGCCAGGGTGCGGATGCCATCGGCGAACACACCGTCGTCGTTGCTGATCAGGATCCGCAAGGGGGAGCACCGTGGCGATCGGGATGAGGCTAGGGCTGGTCCACAGCCGGGCCGCCCGTCAGGGGCCCCTCCCTAAAGTCGACCGTTGCCGTGCCTGAGCCCGTGAGCGCCACCGTCAGCCTGCAGCAGCTCACCGACCAGCTGGAGCAGCTTGAGGCCAGGGCCGGCCAGCAGATCGCCGCCGCCGCAAGCGCCGCCGAACTGGAGGAGCTGCGGGTGGGGCTGCTGGGCAAGAAGGGCCAGCTCTCCGCCGTGCTCGGCGCCATGGGCAAGCTGCCCGGCGATGAGCGTCCCCTGGTGGGTCAGCGGGCCAACGTGCTCAAGGAGCAGGTGCAGGGCCTGCTGAGCGAACGGCTGGCAGCGGTCAAGGGCGCCGCCATGGCCGAGCGCATCGCCGCCGAGACCCTGGATGTGACGATGCCGGCCACCTTCACGCCGGCCGGCCACCGCCACCCGCTGATCAGCACGATCGAGGAGATCACCGACATCTTCGGGGGCCTCGGCTACCGGGTGGAGGAAGGCCCGGAGATCGAGAGTGACCACTACAACTTCACGGCGCTGAACATCCCGCCGCACCACCCGGCGCGGGACATGCAGGACACCTTCTACCTGTCGGAGCACGAGCTGCTGCGCACCCACACGTCGCCGGTGCAGATCCGCCACCTGGAGAAGAACCCGCCCCCGGTGCGGATCGTGGCGCCTGGCCGCGTCTACCGCCGCGACGCCGTGGATGCCACCCACTCGCCGGTATTCCACCAGGTGGAAGTTCTGGCGATCGACGAGGGGCTCGATTTCAGCCACCTGCGCGGCACCGTGACCACCTTCCTGCAGCAGTTCTTCGGCGACCTGCCGGTGCGCTTCCGCGCCAGCTACTTCCCCTTCACCGAACCTTCCGCCGAGGTGGACGTGCAGTGGCGCGGCCGCTGGCTTGAGGTGATGGGCTGCGGCATGGTGGACCCGGCCGTGCTGGAGGGCCTGGGCATCGACCCCGAGCGCTACAGCGGCTTCGCCGCCGGACTGGGGGTGGAGCGGTTCTGCATGGTGCGCCACGGCATCGATGACATCCGTCGCCTGTTCACCAGCGATCTGCGCTTCCTGGAGCAGTTCTGAGCAGCGGCAGCCACGGGGTCGTCCATGGCGGCAGCCACGGTGACGTCTCCCCCATAAACTCCTTGTGCCCTCCGCCCACGATCGGTGCCCTGCGTCGGACTGATCGTCAATGACGGCAAGGATCTCGCCCTCAGCACCGCCGAGGCGATCGAACGCCGCCTGCGCAGCGCCGGCTACGACGTCCTGCGCGCCAGCAGCGCCGGCGGCATGGTGGGTTTCGCCAACCCCGATCAACATCTGCGCACCCTGGGCCACACCGCCTGCGTGCCCTCGAATTTCAAACCGGGCATGGCCATGGCCCTGGTGCTCGGCGGCGATGGCACCGTGCTCTCGGCCGCGCGCCAGACGGCACCGATCGACGTGCCGATCCTGACGATCAACACCGGCCACCTCGGGTTCCTGGCTGAGACCTACCTGCCGGAACTGGATCAGGCCCTCGATCAGGTGATCGCCGGCGACTGGAGCGTGGAGGAGCGCACCACCCTTGTGGTGAGCGTGATGCGTGGCGAGCAGCGCCGCTGGGAAGTGCTCTGTCTCAACGAGATGGCCCTGCACCGCGAGCCTCTCACCTCGATGTGCCACTTCGAGATCGCCGTGGGCCGCCATGCCCCGGTGGACATCGCTGCCGATGGGGTGATCCTCTCCACTCCCACCGGCTCCACCGCCTATGCCCTCAGCGCTGGTGGCCCCGTGATCACGCCCGATTGCCCGGTGCTGCAGCTCACGCCGATCGCGCCCCATTCGCTGGCCTCCCGGGCGCTGGTGTTCAGCGACCGCGAGCCGGTGACCGTGTTTCCCGCCACGCCCGAGCGACTGATGATGGTCGTTGACGGCAGTGCTGGTTGCTATGTGTGGCCGGAAGACCGGGTGCTGATCCGGCGCAGCGAGCATCCGGTGCGGTTCGTGCGCCTGGCGGACCATGAGTTCTTCCAGGTGCTGCGCAACAAGCTGGGCTGGGGCCTGCCGCACGTGGCCAAGCCCGGCAATGGCTCCAGCCCGTGAGCGACGCCACGCTGCTGCTGCTGGGGGCTGAAGCCGAGGCGCTGGCACCGCGGCTGGAGGCCTCGGGCTACCGCTGCATCTGCGGCGAGGACGTGGATGACGCCTGGAGTTGCTGCCAGGTGGTGGTACTGGCAGCCGGGGCGCAGCAGCGCATCGCCGAGCTGCAGCAACGGCTTCCCGGCGTGCCGCTGCTGCTCGACATCGGCACCGACAGCGTTGGTGCCCGTTCACGACTGCTGCTTGCGGGTGCCAGCGACTTCTGGGTGTCGGCGCTGGGGACCAGTGACCTGCTGCTGCGCCTGCGGTTGCACCTGAAGCGGCTGGCAAAGGAGAACCCCAGCCGCGACCGGCTCAGCCTCGCTGACCTGACCGTGGTGCCCAGCCGCCATGAGGTGCGGCGCGGGCAGCGCCAGATCAGCCTCACCGCCCGCGAATACGCACTGCTGCTGTTGCTGCTCGAACACCGGGGACAGGTGCTCAGCCGCGAGCACATCCTCGGTCGGGTCTGGCACGACCAGCGCGGAGCCGCCAGCAATGTGATCGAGGTCTACGTGCGCTACCTGCGCCAGAAGCTGGAGGAGGGCGGCGAGCGGCGGCTGATCCACACTGTGCGCGGCCGCGGCTATTGCCTGAGCGACGGTCCCCCCCAGCTGCGCTGAACCCATGCCCATCAGCCATCCCACAGCCCCACCCCAGGTCCTGCCGATCGAGGCCCGCTGGTGCCTGGGACGGGCCGCGGCAGCGCCGCCGTGCATCGACCTGGAGGTGGCGCGCACGCAGCAGCAGCAGAGCTGGGGCCTGATGGCCAGGCCGCCCCTGGCACCGCTGCGCGGCATGTGGTTTCCCTATGCCGAACCTCAGCCCCTGAAGTTCTGGATGCACCGCACGCCGGCCCCGCTCGACATGCTGTTCCTGCGGGCGGGTCGGGTGATTGCGATCGAGACCCATGCCGAGCCCTGTCCGCGCCTGCCCTGCCGCAGCTACGGGCCGGATGATCCGTCCGATGGTGTGGTCGAGCTGGCCGCCGGTGAGGCGGCACGGCTGGGAATCCGGGTGGGGACTCCAGCCATGATCAGGCCGTTCAAACCATCGCAGCCGATCAGCCCGCCGCGGGCTTCACACCCCGCAGCACCAGGACGGGGTTGAGGGGAGCCAGGCGTGTGCCATCGGCCAGCGGTGCTCCACGCCAGGCCTGATGCTGGCTGATGCTGACCGTCAGCCCGGCCTGCTCCAGCAGCGGCCTGAGCTCCGCCAGCGCCTCCAGCGTGGCCAGGGGAATCACCACAACTCCGGCGGGACGCAACCGCTCCAGCACGGCCATCAGCAGGGTCGCCCGATCGCGGCCGCCGCCACCGAGCAGCACCCGATCGGGGTCGGGGAGACCCACCAGGGCGGCCGCGATCGGGCGACCCTGCTGATGGCCGTGCTGGAGCGGTTGCGTCC
>RFPK01000134.1 GCA_009926195.1 Synechococcaceae bacterium WB4_1_0192
GGTCCTCGGGGCTGAGGCTGGCGGCGGTGCCGCCCAGGTGGGCGATCTCCAGCCCGCCCTGCTTCCAGCGCCAGAGCGTGGCCTGGCCGAAGCGGCGCCCGCCGAAGCGATCATGGGGCGCGGCGATGCCCTCGATCGTCAGGCCGGCCACCCGGTAGGAGCCGGGGCTGCTCAGCAGCCGGCCGCTGGCCACCGGGGCCCCCTCATCCAGCAGACGGCTGCTGGCCAAAACCACGTTGGCGCTGACCCGCGGTTCGGCCAGGCCGGCGGCGCAGCCCACCGCCCGGAAGGGATTGAGCAGCACCGTGGCGCCGCCCCCCTGGATCAGCAGGGCGCTATGGCCGTAGCTGGTGATCGTGACGCCACCACCGGCCGCGGCCGGTAAGCCAGGCAGCAGCGTCAGACCCAGACCCAGCCCCAGCAGCGCCGGTGCGGTGCGGTGCGGGCCATGACCACGGAGCACCCGGGCGGCGGGCTGGTTCGGCTGGGCCATGGCGATCGGGAAAGCCTGGTTTGGCGGTCCTGAACCCTAACCGGCCCCTCTCGGGCTGCCCCGTGCGCTGCGAGCCCTCCCTCAGCGGGCGGCCTCGACCAGGAAATTGGCCAGCAGCTGGTGGCCGCTCTGGGTGAGCACGCTCTCCGGGTGGAACTGCACGCCCTGCAGATGCGGATAGGCACGATGGCGCAGGCCCATGATCGTGCCGTCCTCCAGCCAGGCGGTGATCTCCAGGCAGTCGGGCAGGGTTTCGCGCTCGGCGATCAGGCTGTGATAGCGGGTGGCGGTGAGCGGGTTGGGCAGGCCGGCGAACACGCCTTGGCCGTCGTGCAGCACCGGTGAGGTCTTGCCGTGCATCAGCTCCCTGGCCCGCACCACCCGGCCGCCATACACCTGGGCGATCGATTGATGGCCCAGGCACACCCCCAGGGTGGGGATCGTCGGGCTGAGATCGCGCAGCACCTCCAGGCAGACGCCGGACTGGTCCGGGTCGCCGGGGCCGGGCGAGATCAGGATCGCGTCTGGGCCGAGGGTGCGGATCTGCGCAAGGCTGAGGGCGTCGTTGCGCTCTACCCGCAGGTCGGCGCAGATCGGGTGGTCGGCAGCCAGCTCCCCCAGGTACTGCACCAGGTTGAAGGTGAAGCTGTCGTAGTTGTCGAGAACGAGGAGCATCAGCCCGGTGGGGGAAGCCGCCGCGGGCGGGTGGCTCCATTAAACCGGCCCAGCGGCTGATCGCAGCGACCTGGTGCCGGGATGGCGTTCAGACGCCTAGCCGGTGCAGCAGCGGCGCCAGCAGCAGCAGGCAGGCGATCAGCAGCGAGCTCAGGGCCGCCACCAGCACCGCAGCCGCGGCGCAGTCCTTGGCAATGCGGGCCAGGGGGTGGAAGCGGCGGCCGATGGTCAGATCCACCACGGCCTCGATGGCGGTGTTGAGCAGTTCCAGCACCAGCACCGCCGCCACCGTGAGCACCAGCACCGCCAGCTGGGCCAGCGGCAGTTGCAGCCATAGTCCGAGGCTGAAGGTGATCGCGCCAACAGCCACGTGGATGCGGAAGTTGCGCTGGCTGCGGAAGCCATAGACCAGGCCCTGGGCGGCGTAGCGGAAGCTCGCCGGCAGGTCACCGGCCACGGTCCAGGCGCCCAGCCGCTGCACCTTGGCGCGGGGCCTGCGCGGCGGTTCGGCCTCGGCAGGGGGCGGCAGATCCTGGGGGACGTACATGCTCAACGGCGCCCGGCACAGACCTCGGCCTGACGTTACCGCTGCCCGCCAGTGGCGAGAAGCGCCTCCTGGCGGCTGAGCATCTCCGCCAGCGCCTCCTCATCGGGGTGATCCCAGCCCAGCAGATGCAGCAGGCCGTGGCTGGCCAGGAACAGCAGCTCCCGCTCCAGCGTGTGCGCATGCTCATCGGCCTGGCGGGCGGCCGTCTCCAGCGAGATCACGATGTCGCCGAGCTCCAGCGCCTCGTCGTGGGGGCTGTCGTCGTCGCTGTCCTCGTCGTCATCCAGGGGCGGCAGCGGCATGGGTGGTGCGCCGTCGAGGTCATCGTCCTGGGCGGCGAACGCCAGCACATCGGTGGGGCCGTCCTTGCCGCGCCAGTCGCCATTGAGGCCGGCGATTTCAGCGTCGCCCACCAGGCTCAGCCCCAGGCTGTAGGCGGGGGCCCGCAGCTCCGGCGGCAGTTCGGCGGTCAGCTGCCCCAGCCAGTCGCTCAGAAGCGCGTGCCAGGGTTCGGCACCGGCCAGGGGATCGGCCCAGGGGCCAGCGGCCTGGATCAGCTCAGGCGGGAGCGCTTCATCGGCTGCAAAGGCCAGGTCCAGATCGACCGTGGCGGCTGGGTCGAGATCGACCGTGGCGGCCGGGTCCGGGGGCATGGGGCTGGAGTCCGTCGCCATCGCTCAGCCTCCTGGGACCTGCGGCCGCCCCAGCCAGGCCACCAGCACGATGAAGCCCAGGAAACCCACGGCCGTCAGGCCGAAGTGGGTGAGGCTGAGCCGGCCCTTGCGCACCATGTTGCGCATCGCCAGCTTGGTGAAGCTGGGGTTCTCGCCGCCGCCGCTGGGCTGTGGGGTGGTCGTGGTCCGTGGGGTGGGCTCAGTCATCGCCGGAGCCTCCGCCCACCTCGACGCCGGCATGCAGCAGGCTCTGGATGAAGGGATCGAGGTCGCCGTCCATCACGCCCTGCACGTCGGTGGTTTCGTGCTGGGTGCGCAGGTCCTTCACCATCTGGTACGGGTGGAAGACGTAATTGCGGATCTGGTTGCCCCAGGCCGCCTCGACGATGTCGCCGCGGATGTCGGCGATCTCGGCAGCCCGTTGCTCCTGGGCGATCACCAGCAGCTTGGCCATCAGCAGCGCCATCGCCTTCTCCTTGTTCTGGAGCTGCGAGCGCTCCTGGGTGCAGCGCACGAACAGGCCGGTGGGGATGTGCAGGATGCGCACGGCCGTTTCCACCTTGTTCACGTTCTGGCCGCCGGCGCCGCCGGAACGGGAGGTGGTGATCTCCAGGTCCTTGTCGGGGATGTCGAGCTTGACCTCCTCCTCGATCTTCGGCATCACCTCCACGCCGGCGAAGCTGGTCTGGCGCTTGTCGTTGGCGTTGAACGGCGAGATGCGCACCAGCCGGTGCGTGCCCTTCTCGTTGCGCAGGTAGCCGTAGGCGTAGCGGCCCTCGATCTCGATCGTGCAGCTCTTGATGCCCGCTTCCTCACCCTCGCTGAGTTCGTCCACGGTCACCTTCATGCCGTGGTCTTCGGCCCAGCGCGTGTACATGCGCATCAGCATCAGCGCCCAGTCCTGGGCGTCGGTGCCGCCGGCGCCGGCGTTGATCGAGATCACGGCGCCCTCCTTGTCGTAGGGGCCGCTGAGCAGACGCTCCAGCTCCCAGCGATCCAGATCGGCCCGCAGCTTCTGCAGGGCTTCGTTGGATTCGGCCAGCAGCTCCTCATCCGGCTCGAGGCCGTACAGCTCCACCGTGGCGTCGGCATCGGCCACGGCCGCCTGCCACTGGCTGAGTTGCTCGAGCTGGGCTTTCACCTCATCGAGCTGGCGCATCTTGGCCTGGGCCTGCTTCTGGTCGTCCCAGAAGTCGGGCTGGGAGGCCAGCTGTTCGAGGTCCTGCTGGCGGGCTTTCAGTGCAGGGACGTCAAAGACAGTCCTGGGCATTGCCCAGGCGGTCAGTGAGCTCGGAGAGATCGCGCTTGAAATCGGTGAGGTCGAGCACCGGCGGCCGTTGAACGTTGGCTCGACCGTACCGAATGATGGGGTCGGTCGGCCCGGGGGGCCTCCCTAGGATCCGCCCACTGACGCGGTGCCCTGATGGCGGCAACGGTTGAGATCTACACCTGGCGGGCCTGTCCCTTCTGCATCCGGGCCAAGGGCCTGCTGGATCGCAAGGGCGTCGCCTACACCGAATTCGCCATCGACGGCGATGAACGCGCCCGCGAGGCCATGGCCGAGCGCGCCGGCGGTCGCCGCAGCGTCCCCCAGGTCTTCATCGATGGGCAGCACGTGGGCGGCTGCGACGATCTGCACGCCCTGGAGCGCAGCGGACAGCTCGATGCCCTGCTGGGGGCCTGAGTCTTGATGCTTCCGTCAGAGCCCGGCGCCACCAGCCAGCTGTTCGTCGTTGATCCGATCGAACGGCTGCGCCCCACCAAGGATTCCAGCGTGGCCCTGATGCAGGCGGCGCAGCGGGCCGGGCAGCAGGTGTGGGTGTGCACGCCGGCGGATCTGGCGGTGCATGGCCGCGATCCGGCCCATCAGCCCCTGGTGCAGGCCCAGCCGGTGCGGCTGGCGGAGATCCGCCCCAGCGCCAGCGGCTGGGAGCTGCCCGAGCCCTGGTTCGAGGCGGCGGAACCGCGCTGGATCCCCCTGGCCGCCTTCCCGCGGGTGTGGATGCGCAAGGACCCGCCGGTGGATGAGGCCTACCTCTACGCCACCCATCTGCTGGAGCTGGCCGAGCGCCAGGGGGTGCGGGTGCTCAACCGTCCGGCCTCGCTGCGGGCCTGGAACGAGAAGCTCGGCGCCCTGCGCTGGAGCCATCTGATGGCGCCTTCGCTGGTGGCCAGCCGGGTCGATCAGCTGGCGGCCTTTGCGGCCGAGCACGGCGAGGTGGTGCTCAAGCCCCTCGGCGGCCGGGCCGGCATCGGCGTGGTGCGCAGCCACGGCCAGGCGCCAGGCCTCAAGGCCCTGCTGGAGCTGGTCACCGGCCAGCAGCAGCTGCCGGTGATGGTGCAGGCCTTCCTGCCGGCCGTCACCGCCGGCGACAAGCGCATCCTGCTGGTGGATGGCGAACCGCTCGGCGCGGTCAACCGTCGCCCGGCCGCCGGTGAGTTCCGCAGCAACCTGGCGGTGGGCGGCCAGCCCGAGGCCTGTGAGCTCAGCGACGCCGAGCGCAGCATCTGTGCCGAACTGGCGCCGGCCCTGCGGGAGGAGGGCCTGTTCTTCGTGGGCATCGATGTGATCGACGGCCGCCTCAGCGAGATCAACGTGACCAGCCCCACCGGCGTGCGCGAGGTGGAGCGCCTCGGCGGCATCCCCCTGGCGGATCAGACCATGGAGCGACTGCTGGCGGCCTGAGCAGTCAGGGGTGGCTGTTCAGGCCACCGCCTCCAGGCTGAGCTGCTGCTGCAGCACCCCCAGCTTCAGCGCCACCTCCTGCAGTTCCCGCTCCGGCACCGAGCCCTGCACCAGGCCGGCGCCGGCGGTGAGCTCCAGCCGATTGCCCCGCAGGCTGCCGCTGCGGATCGCCACCCGCAGCTCGGTGTCCCCTTCGCTGTCGATCCAGCCGATCGGTGCGGCGTAGAAGCCCCGCTCGAACGGCTCCAGGCAGCGCAGTGCCGCCATCGCTTCGCGGCGCGGCAGGCCCGCCACGGGCAGCTGGTGCATCTGCACACGCCGATCACGGCGTCGCTGGCCGGTCGCGCACCGCTGGCGATCGCTGGGGCCCTGCACCCGGCGATCGAGCTCCAGCTCCTGGCGCACCGCCAGCACCAGCTTGCGCAGGGCACCGCTCTCCACCAGCTCCAGGCCCCGCTCCACCACCGAGCGGTAGCCCGCCTGCCAGGCGGAGCGGTGGCGGATGGCGGGGCCGGGCCCGCTGTCGTGCGCTGCCGCAGCGCCGGGTGCCAGCGGCAGTTGCCGCAGCCGC
>RFPK01000135.1 GCA_009926195.1 Synechococcaceae bacterium WB4_1_0192
GCGAACTGGATGGCCAAGCCCAGGGTTCTCTCCGGCGTTCAGCCCACGGGCTCACTGCATCTGGGCAACTGGCTCGGAGCCATCCGCAACTGGGTCGACCTGCAGGACAGCCACGAGACCTTCTTCTGCGTAGTCGATCTGCATGCGGTCACCGTTCCCCACGATCCGGAGCGCCTGGCCGCCGACACCCGAAGCACCGCAGCCCTTTACCTGGCCTGCGGCATCGACCCGGAACGCAGCACGGTGTTCGTGCAGAGCCACGTGCCCGCCCACAGCGAGCTGTGCTGGCTGCTGAACTGCATCACGCCGCTCAACTGGCTGGAGCGGATGATCCAGTTCAAGGAGAAGGCGCTCAAGCAGGGCGATCAGGTCTCGGTCGGCCTGCTCGATTACCCGGTGCTGATGGCCGCCGACATTCTTCTCTACGACGCTGACCTGGTGCCGGTGGGCGAGGACCAGAAGCAGCATCTGGAACTGGCGCGGGACATCGCGCAGCAGCGGGTCAATGCCCGTTTCGGTCAGCGCGATGCCGAAGGGGAAATCATCCCGGTGCTGAAGGTGCCTGAGCCACTGATCCTCAGGGAGGGCGCCCGGGTGATGAGCCTGGCCGATGGGCGCAGCAAGATGAGCAAGAGCGATCCCAATGAGGGCTCGCGCATCAACCTGCTCGATCCGCCGGAGCTGATCACCAGGAAGGTGAAGCGGGCCAAGACCGATCCGGTGATGGGCCTGGAATTCGGCAATCCCGAGCGGCCCGAGACGGACAACCTGCTCGGCCTCTATGCCCTGCTCAGCGGCAAGGGCCGCGAGGCCGCCGCCAGCGAGTGCGCCGCCATGGGCTGGGGAACCTTCAAACCCCTTCTGGCCGAGGTGTTGGTGGAAGCCCTGCGGCCGATCCAGGCACGCCATGCCGAACTGAGTGCTGATCCGGCCGAACTGGATCGGGTGCTGGCCCAGGGACGGGAGCGGGCCAACACCGTGGCAGCCGCAACCCTGGCTCGCACCCGCGCGGCCCTCGGGTTCCTGGCGGCCTGAGGGCCGGACAGCCCTGATCATTCATGAAGCAATGATTAAGAGGGCTGATCGCCAGCGGCGATCAATGGGCGAGTCCCACCGGTCTCAGCAAGGCCCGGCACTCGCCCCGGCAACGGATGCACAGCGAGACTCATTTGTCCAGTAGGGCGCGATCGGTCTCGCTGCGGGACTCGCCTGGACAGCAGTGTCGTCTGACCTTGTGGGCCATGCCGCTTGCCGATCCGCCGACTGTTGCGCTCCGCCCCAGCTCCTGCCAGTGCCTGCTGGACTGCGGTGCTGCTGCTCGGAGCCACGCCGTTGCTGCAAGGCCAGATCGGCTCCGCCGGCGCGCAGGAGACCAGCGTGCGACACGGCAGGCCCTACGCGATCACACCACAGCGCCAGGCGCTGCTCAACACGATCCGCTACGCCGAAGGCACCTGGAAGCAGGGGAGCCCAGAGGGCTATCACACGCTCTATGGCGGTGGCCGCTTTGCCGACCTGGCCCGCCATCCCGAGATCGTGGTGGTGAAGCGCTACGCCAGCGCCGCCGCCGGCGCCTACCAGTTCCTGCCAGCCACCTGGAAGGAGGCCTCGGCCCGTCTCAAGCTGGAGAGCTTTCACCCGGAGAATCAGGACCAGGCGGCCCTGTTCCTGGTGGAGCGCCGGGGTGTGCTGGCCGAGGTCGACCGGGAGGGGCTGACGCCGAAGGTGATGGCGGTACTGGCGAAGGAGTGGGCCTCATTCCCGACCCTGAGCGGTCAGAGCGCCTACGGCCAGCCGGTCAAGAGGGCCGAGGACCTGCGCCGCTTCTACCAGGCGAGCCTGAACGCCAGCCAGGGTGAAACCGCAGCGCTGGACCGAGAGGCGATCCAGGCGGGCTGACGACCGTCCAACAGCCCTCAGGCCGAGGGCAGAGGCGGCTCTTCGGGGAGGGGGATACCGGCGATGCGCAACATCGCCGAGAGGTTCCAGACCCGCATCATCAAGGTATGCCAGGGGGCCATGGCCTCCAGATCGATCGCCATCGGCGTGCTGCAGGCGCCCCGCAGCGAGCGGGTGGCCGCCAGGGCTCGCAATCCCTGTTCGAGCCTGGCGCGGAGGTCGATCTGCTCGCGAAGGGGCAGCAGATCCTCTGGGGTGTGATCAAGCAGCACGAGGCCCCGCTGGAACCAGTGGGCGAAGTCGACGAACAACGACTCGAGCAGCTGATCGAGCAGTTGCGCCGATTCCTGCGAAGGCGGCGGCAGGGGCAGGGGTGAATCGCTCACCGGCTGAGCCTAGGAAGCGCCGGTTTGCGCTGCGTAAGATTCGGAGTCGCCATCAAGCCGCCGTGACCGCCACCCGCCCTGCCGCCCCGTCCCCCAGCAGCGCCGGCGGCCAGGACAGCAGCAGCGGCGCTGAGCTGCCGCCGATCCAGCTGCCGAAAACCAGCGAGAGCCAGCAGCTGCTTCGCATCCGCCACTCGATGAGCCATGTGATGGCCATGGCGGTGCAGAAGCTGTTCCCCAAAGCGCAGGTGACGATCGGCCCCTGGACCGAGAGCGGCTTCTACTACGACTTCGACAACCCAGATCCCTTCAGCGAGGCCGACCTCAAGGCCATCAAGAAGGAGATGATCAGGATCATCAACAAAAAGCTGCCGCTCGAGCGCCTCGAGGTGAGCCGCGCCGAAGCCGAGCGCCGCATCCAGGCCCAGAACGAGCCCTACAAGCTGGAGATCCTGGCGGGGATCCAGGAGCCGATCACGCTCTACACCCTTGGCGACAACTGGTGGGACCTCTGCGCCGGCCCCCACGTGGCCAACACGGGAGAGCTCAACGCCAAGGCCTTCGAGCTGGAGAGCGTGGCGGGCGCCTACTGGCGCGGCGATGAGAAGAACGCCCAGCTGCAGCGCATCTACGGCACAGCCTGGGAGACACCGGAGCAGCTGGCCGAGCACAAGCGACGCCAGGAGGAGGCCAAGCGCCGTGATCACCGCCGCCTCGGCACCGATCTCGATCTGTTCTCGATCGAGGATGAAGCCGGCGCCGGCCTGGTGTTCTGGCACCCCCGCGGCGCCCGCATGCGCCTGCTGATCGAGAACCTCTGGCGCGAGCTGCACTTCAACGCCGGCTACGAGCTGCTCTACACACCCCACGTGGCCGATATCAGTCTCTGGAAGACCTCCGGCCACCTCGATTTCTACAGCGAGTCGATGTTCGGGCCGATGCAGGTGGATGAGCGGGAATACCAGCTCAAGCCGATGAACTGCCCGTTCCATGTGCTCACCTACGCCAGCACCCTGCGCAGCTACCGCGAGCTGCCGATCCGCTGGGCCGAGCTCGGCACGGTGTATCGCTACGAGCGTCCGGGCGTGATGCACGGCCTGATGCGCGTGCGTGGCTTCACCCAGGACGACGCCCACGTGTTCTGCCTGCCGGAGCAGATCGGCGACGAGATCCTGGCGATCCTCGATCTCACCGAGCAGATCCTCTCCACCTTCGATTTCCGTAACTACGAGATCAACCTCTCCACCCGCCCGGAGAAGTCGATCGGTGAGGACGCCGTCTGGGAGCTGGCCACCCAGGGGCTGATCGAAGCCCTGGATCGCAAGGGCTGGGCCTACAAGATCGATGAAGGCGGCGGCGCCTTCTACGGCCCGAAGATCGACCTCAAGATCGAGGATGCCATCGGACGGATGTGGCAGTGCTCCACGATCCAGCTCGACTTCAATCTGCCCGAGCGATTCGACCTCGAGTACGTGGCTGCCGATGGATCCAGGCAGCGACCGATCATGATCCACCGTGCGATCTTCGGCTCGCTGGAGCGGTTCTTCGGAATCATGACCGAGAACTACGCCGGCGATTTCCCGTTCTGGCTGGCGCCCGAACAGATCCGGCTGCTGCCGGTCACCGATGAGGTGCGTCCCTATGCCGCTGAGGTGCTGGCCCGGCTCAAGGCCGCCGGGGTGCGCGCCACGGTGGATGCCTCCGGCGATCGCCTCGGCAAGCTGATCCGCACGGGCGAACAGATGAAGATCCCGGTGCTGGCGGTGATCGGCGCCAAGGAGGCCGAAAGCGGTGCCCTCAGCCTGCGCAGCCGCCGCGAAGGGGATCTGGGCAGCCTGTCCGTCGCCGATGTAGTTGCAGCCGCGGGCCGCGCCAATCAGGATCGTGCCTCCGGCCTGGGCCTGGCGAGCGTCTGATGAGCACCCTGCTCGCCGGTGACGTCGGCGGTACCAAGACCCTGCTGGCCCTCTATACCGTTGAGGGAGGACGGTTGATCCGAGGACGCAGCGAACGCTTCGCCTCGGCCGACTGGCAGGACTTCGCCGCCCTGCTGAACCACTTCCTGGCCGCCGGCCCTCCGGGCGAGACCAGACCAGCCCATGCCTGCCTGGCGGTGGCCGGACCTGTACGGGGCGGGCGGGTGAAGCTCACCAATCTCCCCTGGCTGCTGGAGGAACGCGCCCTGGCCGCCGCCTGCGGCCTGGCGCGGCTGGAGCTGGTCAACGATTTTGCCGTCCTGATCTACGGCCTGCCCCACCTGGAGCCCGACCAGCAGCTGACTCTGCGCAGTCCCGGGGATCGGGATCCCAAGGCGCCGGTGGCCATCCTGGGAGCGGGTACCGGCCTGGGAGTGGCGATCGGTGTGCCGACGCCGACAGGGCTGATCGCCATCGCCAGCGAGGCCTCCCACGCCGAATTCGCCCCACGCAGCGATCAGGCGGTCGACCCGGGTGAGCTGCCGGCCGCAACGGCAGCGGCGGCCGCCAACGCTGATCCCCTGGCCCGGGCCGCCCTGGATCTCTGGCTGGGTGCCTACGGCAGCGTGGCGGGAGATCTGGCGCTGCAGACCCTCTGCCTGGGGGGCCTCTGGGTGGGGGGCGGCACAGCCGGCAAGCTGCTGTCGGAGCTGCGCACACCGACCTTCCTGCAGGCGTTCCTGAACAAGGGGCGGCTCAGCGCCGTGGTGGAGCAGGTGCCGCTGATGGCTGTGGTCGATGGGGATGCCGGCCTGTTCAGTGCCGCCTGCCGGGCTCGGATGCTGCTGGTCTGAACCCGGCGGGCCGCTGCACCCCCTGGAGCGGGGCGGCCCCCACCGGGTGGGACACTGACCGCAGCAGAACCGATCACATGGTGCGCCCCCGCATCGGACAGGGGGTTGTGGTGGATGTCCCCGCCACGACGGCCAACCTGGGCCCCGGCTTTGATTGCCTGGGGGCTGCCCTGGATCTGAACAACCGCTTTGCGATGCGGTGCATCGAGGGGGATGGTGAGCGGTTTGAACTGGTGATTGAGGGCAGTGAGGGGGCCCACCTGCGCGGCGGTCCCGACAACCTCGTCTACCGGGCAGCCCAACGCGTCTGGAAGGAGGCTGGCGAGCAGCCCATCGCCGTGGAGGCACGGGTGCGGCTGGCGGTGCCGCCGGCGCGGGGTCTCGGCAGCAGCGCCACGGCGATCGTGGCCGGCCTGATGGGGGCCAATGCCCTGATCGGCGAGCCTCTGAGCCGCGAAAAGCTGCTGGAGCTGGCGATCGAGATCGAGGGGCATCCGGACAATGTGGTGCCTTCGCTGCTGGGGGGCCTGTGCATGACGGCCAAGGCGGCCTCGCATCGCTGGCGCGTGGTGCGCTGCGAATGGG
>RFPK01000136.1 GCA_009926195.1 Synechococcaceae bacterium WB4_1_0192
CCTGGGGCGGGCCGTTCGGCCCATTGGCCGGAATTGCGGTCATCGTCTTGACCCCCAGGATGGCCTTCATTAGGTTCGGCCCCATGGTGGAGATCCAGGTGCGTCGTGTTTCCCAGCCCAGTCGCTCCCGGGCCTGGCTCGGTGGCCTGCTGGCTTCGGCGTTCCTGGCCCCGATGGGGGGCTGCGTCAAGCCACCGCCGCCGCCGCCGCCACCCACCTTCTCCTTGATCAGACCGACGGCGCAGACCTTCCAGGATCAGGCCGTCTACCAGAGCACGCTGGAGTCGATCGTCAACGTGCCCCTGGCCGCTGAGATTGATGGCCGCATCGTGGCGATGCCGATGCGCGAGGGTCAGATGGTTCGTCCCGGTGACCCTCTGTTCCGCCTGGATCAGATTCAGCAGCAATCGACCGTGGCAGCCGACACGGCCGAGGCCCGCAAGGATCGTCTCAATGCCGAGCGCTACATCTTCCTGAATCAGCAGGGGGCTGTGTCCACCAAGGAGCGCGATGCCTATGTGGCGCGGGCGATCTCCAGCGCCGAGCAGGTTCGCTCCAGCACCGCCACGCTCGCCTACAAGGATGTGACGGCACCGATCGCCGGCATGGTCGGCGATATCCAGTACAAGTTGGGGGCGGTGGTGCGGCGCGGCGAGACGATCACCACGATCGTCGACAACCGACGCCTGTGGGTACGACTGGATGTACCCGGGGACCTGGCCTACCGCGTCAGGCTGGGCATGCCGGTGGAGCTGCAGGCGCCCGATCGACCGGAGCGTCAGGCGATGGGCCAGGTGACCTTCGTGGCGCCATCGCTGGATCGCCGCACCCAGACCCTGCTGGTCAAGGCCAGCTTCGACAACCCGGATGGTGCCCTCCGCGATCAGCAGCGGGTCCAGGCCACGCTGCGCTTCGGCAGCAGCGCCCAGCTGGCCATCCCCCAGGCGGCGGTTCTGCTCCAGGCCGGCCAGACCTTCGTGTTCCAGGCCGTCACGCCTGCCGTCGCGCAGCGTCTGATCGGTGCGCCGATCACCCCAGCGCCACCGGCCGGGACGCTGGTGGCCGTGCAGGTTCCGGTCACGCTTGGCAGCCTGCAGGGCGGCCGCTTTGCAGTGCTCAAGGGCCTGCGCTCCGGTGATGCCGTGGTGATGGGCAACCTGGCGCAATTGCGCAGCGGCATGGTGATCCCCCAGCGATGAGCCTCTCCGATACCTTCATCCGCCGGCCGGTCCTCAGCACGGTCTGCAGCATCCTGATCCTGATGGCTGGGGTGATTGCGCTGCCACTGTTGCCGATCGAGAATCTGCCGAACATCGCGCCGCCCACGATTCAGGTGACGGCCAACCTGCCCGGAGCCGATGCGCTCACGGTTGAAAGTGCCGTCACCGGTCCGCTGGAGGAGCAGATCAACGGTGCGCCGGGGATGGATTACATCAGCTCCAACAGCACCAGCCAGGGTGTCAGTCAGATCAATGTTGTGTTCAAGGCCGGCACCGATCCCGACATCGATCAGGTCAATGTGCTGAACCGGGTGCAGACCGCTTCGGCTCAACTCCCCGAGCAGGTGAACAGCCAGGGTGTCACGGTGCAGCAGACGGCCACCAGTTATCTGCTGGTGTATAACCTCACCTCCACTGAGGGTCAGTTCAGTCGCGATTACCTCAACGGCCTCTATCAGCTCAACCTCGCCTATCCCATCAGTCGAGCTGAAGGCGTGGGCCAGGTGACCGTGTTCGGAGCCAGCGACCCCGCCTACAAACTCTGGGTGGATCCGCAGAAGCTGACCCGCTTCAACCTGACGATCCTGGATGTGGAGAATGCTCTGCGCTCCCAGAATCAGATCGTTGTCGGTGGCAGCATTGGTGGCCCGCCGGCTTCGCCGAATAATCCCACAAACCTGCCGATTCTGGTGCAGGGCAATCTGCGAACGGTTGAGGAGTTCGAGGATCTGGTCCTCACGCGTGGTGCTTCGGCCACGGTGAGTGATAGCGGTCCCGATGGCAGTCTGATCCGCCTGCGCGACGTTGGTCGTGCTGAGTATGCCTTTCAGAACTTCAACCAGGCGGCCATCAATGGCATCTCCGGCCACCCCTGTGTGGGCTTCGGTGTGATTCAGTTGCCAGGCAGTAATGCGATCTCAACGGCCAAGGCGGTTGATGCTGTGCTCGATCAGTTCCGCAGCACCCTGCCGCCGGGTGTTCGGTTGGAAAAGGTGTTCGACCAGACCGATTTCATCAATGCCTCGATCTTCGGTGCGCTCGATGCCCTGCGCGATGCAGTTGTGCTGGTGCTGTTGATCATCTTTCTGTTCCTGCAGGACTGGAAGGCCACGATGGTGCCTGCCCTGGCGCTGCCGATTGCGCTGCTGGGGGCGATGATCTTTGTCAAGGCCTTCGGGTTTTCGATCAATGAACTCACCCTGCTGGGGGTGATCCTGGCCACCGGTCTTGTGGTGGACGATGCCATCGTTGTGGTTGAGGCGGTGGAGGCCCGCATCGAGGCGGGTGATCAGCCCTTTGCCGCAGCCTCCAATGCGATGAAGGAGCTGACTGGCGCGATCCTGGCCACGGCCCTGGTGCTGCTGGCGGTGTTCATCCCGGTGACCTTCTTCCCCGGCTCCACTGGCGTGATCTACCGCCAGTTCGCGCTCACGATCGTGTTCTCGATCCTGGTGAGCACGTTCAACGCGATCAGCGGCAAGCCGCTGCAATCGGCCCTGTTGCTGGGGGGTGGCAAGACCAATCCCACAGGTCGCTCCTGGACCGTGATCGGTGGCCTCTTCGGTGCTGTCTATGGCTACCTGTTCGGCGGCTGGCTGTGGCTGCTGTTGTTCGGGGCCCTTGGCGCGGTGGTGGGTGGCAATCTGCAGCCGATCTTCACCGGCTTCAACCAGCTGTTCGAGCGCATGGCCAAGGGCTATGCCGTGTTGCTGGAGCGGGCCATTCGTGGCCGCCGCACCCTGGTGAGCGTCGTGCTGGGTGGTGTGGTGCTGACCGGCCTGGCTTTTCTGGCGATCCCCTCGGGGTTTGTGCCGACCGAAGACCAGGGCTACGGCCTCGGCATCATCCAGCTGCCGCCCCAGGCTTCACTGGAGCAGACGATGAAGGTGGCTGCGCAGGCCCAGCAGATCCTGGCCAGGGAGCCTGAGGTGGTCAGCGGCGAATTCATCGGTGGTGCCGGGTTCAACGGTGGTGCACTCAACCAGGGGCTGTTCTTCTTCGGCCTCAAGCCGATCGAGGAGCGCAGCGCACCTGCTCAATCGGCGCGTGCCGTGGTGCAGCGGCTGAACAAGCAATTCCAGACCATTCAGGGCGCCAGGGTGATGGCGCAGCAGCCGGCGGCGGTGCCGGGCTTCAGCGCCCAGGGTGGCCTGTCGTTCCAGTTCAACGATCTGAGCAATGGCGGCTACAGCTTCACCAACCTGCTGCAGATGGCCAATCAGCTGATCGACAAAGCCAAGGCCACCGATGCGTTCTACAACCTGTACACCCAGTTCGTCAGCGATGCGCCGGTGTGGCGGATCGAGCCCGATCGCGATCGGATGGCCTCATTGCAGGTGGATTTCGGTACGGCGATGAAGGCTCTAGGGGCGGTGAACGGCGGCGCCTTCGTCAATCAGACCTACGAGAATGGTCAATACCGTCAGGTGTATGTGCAGGCCGAAGGCAGCAAGCGCGAAACGATTCAGAGCCTTGAGAACCTCTATGTGCCCGCCGCCGGTGGTGCTCAGATCCCACTGGCCAATCTGGTGTCGGTGCGGCTTGACAGTGCACCACCGATCATCAGCCATTTCGATCTCAATCGCACGGTGCTGATTCAGGGCTTCGAGGCGATCGGCAAGAGTACCGGCCAGGCCATTGATGCCCTCACGGCCACGTTTGAGCGTCTGAACTTCAGCAACATCGGCATGGATTGGTCGGCCCTGAGCCGCTCCGAGGTCGCGGCGGGTTCTCTGGCGGCGTTGGTGTTTGCTCTGGGTCTTGTGGTGGTGTATCTGGTGCTTTCGGCCCAGTACGGCAGCTACATCGATCCGCTGGTGATCCTGATGACGGTGCCGTTGGCGATCCTGGGGGCGCTGCTGTTCCTGGTGCTCAACCGTCAGGTGAATAACGTCTATGCCCAGGTGGGGCTGGTGACGCTGATCGGCCTGGCCGCCAAGAACGGCATCCTGATCGTCGACCTCGCCAACCAGCGCATGGAGGCGGGACTCTCGGACGTGGAGGCGGCGATGGGGGCGGCCCAGTCACGCCTGAGGCCGATCCTGATGACCGCCTCGGCTGCCCTCTCCGGTTTCTTCCCGCTGGTGGTGGCCAGTGGCGCCGGCGCCATGAGCCAGCGCTCGATCGGCTCGGTGATCTTCGGTGGCCTGCTGGTGGCCACTGGCATGAGCCTGTTCGTGGTGCCGGCTTTCTATGTGCTGATGAAGCGCCTTGAGGCCAGTTGGTTCCCGGCCAGCGCCAGCAAGCCGTCCCTGCCGGAGGCCTGATGCCGCTTCCCCACCCGCCCGGTTATCAGCCTCGGCTGCAGAGCCGGTTCGATCGGCGGCGGGTGCTGCTCGCCGGTGCGCTGTTCAGCCTGTTCGCTGCCGTGCTGTTGGTGCTGGGCCGTCGTGCCGCCGCCCATGCCGGTAACGCCCTGCCCCACGCCTCTCTGGAGCGGGCACTTCTGGTGGTGGTGGTGGCCGGCGGTTGTGGCGCCTGGGGGGAAACGATGCGCCAGTTGGCCGCGCTGGCCAGGAGCCGAGAGCCGGGGGATGCACCCCCCGGCTGATCCGCTGATCAGGTGATCACGGTGGGCACCGTCATGCCCGTGCGCAGCTTGATCTCGGCCAGGTCGTCGATCGCGCTGATCAGATCGGCGAGGGCAGCCTGGGGATCCTGCTGCAGGTTGCCGCTGGGGGGCACGTAGCTCTCCAGGTAGACGCGCAGCGTGGCGCCCTGGGTGCCGGTGCCGGAGAGGCGCAGCACCACGCGGCTGCCGTCGTCGAGCAGCAGGCGCAGACCCTGGCTGCTGGTGAGGGAGCCATCGACCGGATCGGTGTAGGCGAAGTCGTCGGCGGTGGCGATCGTGCGACCGGCGAAGCCCTGACCCACCAGGGTCGGCAGCATCGTCTTCATGCGGTCGTAGAGGCCATGGGCTGCGTCGCTGGCGATCGCCTCGTAGTCGTGACGCGAGTAGTAGTGGCGCCCGAAACGGCTCCAGTGGTCGGCCATGATCGCCGCCACCGAGGTGCGCTTGCGGGCCAGGATCTGCAGCCAGAACAGCACGGCCCAGAGGCCGTCCTTCTCGCGGATGTGATCGGAGCCGGTGCCGAAGCTCTCCTCACCGCAGAGGGTGATGCGGCCGGCATCGAGCAGGTTGCCGAAGAACTTCCAGCCCGTCGGCGTCTCAAAGCAGGGGATGCCGAGCTCCCTGGCCACCACGTCGACGGCGGCGCTGGTGGGCATCGAGCGGGCCACGCCGGCCAGGCCCTTGGCATAGGCCGGCGCCAGGGTGGCATTGGCGGTGAGCACCGCCAGGCTGTCGCTGGGGTTCACGAAGCAGTGGCGCCCCAGAATCATGTTGCGGTCGCCATCGCCGTCGCAGGCGGCGCCGAAGCGGTAGGCGTCGCC
>RFPK01000137.1 GCA_009926195.1 Synechococcaceae bacterium WB4_1_0192
CGATCGCCAAGGCGCTGGCGATCAATGCGGCCTTTGAGCTGAGCCTGCAGTACTGGGGCTCCCTGGTGGCGGCGGGCGATCTCGGTGCCGCAGCGGACTTCATCCGACCGGTGCCCCACCTCAGCTTTGTCTGGGGCGAGCGGGCGGTGGCCTTCCTGCAGCGGCGCCATCAGGCCCTCAGCGCCACCCCCCAGTTCGCCGACATGGCCTGGAGCACCGACCCCCAGCAGCTGCGGGCCTGGATGCCTCTGGTGATGGAGGGGCGCTCCTTGGATCAGCCGCTGGCGGCCACCCGCGTGGCCCGCGGCACCGATGTGAACTTCGGCGCCCTGACCCAGCGGCTGCTGGCCGGTTCCGGGGTGGATGTGCGCCGCGGTGAACAGGTCCGCAGCCTGGAACGGGTGGACGGCGGCTGGCGGGTGCACGGCGATGGCGGCGCGTTCGAGGCCCCGTTCGTGTTCCTCGGCGCCGGCGGCGGCACCCTGCCGCTCCTCCAGGCCTCCGGCATCCCCGAGGCTCGTCAGTACGGCGCGTTCCCTGTCAGCGGCCAGTGGTTGGTGTGCCGGAACCCGGCGGTGATTGCCGCCCACGACGCCAAGGTCTATGGCAAGGCGGCCGTCGGTGCGCCGCCGATGTCGGTGCCCCACCTCGACACCCGCTGGATCGACGGCCGGCGGGCCCTGCTGTTCGGTCCCTATGCCGGCTTCAGCACCCGCTTCCTGCGCCAGGGATCCCTCTGGGATCTGCCCCGTTCCCTGCGGCCGTTCAACCTGCTCCCCACCCTGCAGGTTGGTGCCGAGAACCTCGATCTGGTGCGTTATCTCGTGGGTCAGGTGCTGCAGCGTCAGGAGCAGCGCCTGGCCAGCCTGCGCCAGTTCCTGCCCGAGGCCAATGGCGACGACTGGCAGCTGGCGGTGGCCGGCCAGCGGGTGCAGATCATCAAGCAGCTGAACGGTCGCGGCAGCCTGCAGATGGGCACCGAGCTCGTGTGCAGTGCCGATGGCTCCCTGGCGGCCCTGCTGGGGGCGTCGCCTGGCGCTTCCACGGCCGTGCAGACCATGTTGCAACTGCTGCAGCGCTGCATGCCGGAGCGGCTGGCCAGCCCCGTCTGGCAGGAGCGCCTGCGTCAGCTGATCCCGGCCTGGGGCGAGGGGCTGGCCAGCGATCCGCAGCGGCTGGCGGCCTGGCGGCAGCGCAGCGATCAGCAGCTGGGGCTGGCCTGATCGCTGGCCAGCCGCGCCTCAGGCTGCTGCGCTGAGACGATCACTGCCGAAATAGGGCGCCAGAGCAGCGGGCAGCCGCACCGAGCCGTCCGCCTGCTGGCCGTTCTCCAGCAGGGCGGCCATGGTGCGGCCCACGGCCAGGCCGCTGCCGTTGAGGGTGTGCACCAGCTGGGTGGTCTTGCCCTGCTTGCAGCGGATCGCCGAGCGGCGGGCCTGGAAGTCGCCGCAGACCGAGCAGCTGGAGATCTCGCGGTAGGCGCCGGCCCCGGCCAGCCAGACCTCCAGGTCGTAGGTGCGGCTGGCGGAGAAGCCCAGATCACCGCTGCACAGCTCGATCCGCCGGTAGGGCAGCTCCAGGGCCTCCAGCACCGCCTCGGCGTCGCCGGTGATCTGCTCGTGGGCTGCAGCCGAGTGCTCGGGGTGGCAGAACCAGTACAGCTCCACTTTGTTGAACTGGTGCAGGCGGATCAGGCCGCGGGTGTCGCGGCCGTAGCTGCCCGCCTCGCGGCGGAAGCAGGGGGTGTAGGCCACGTAGCGCAGCGGCAGCTGTTCGGCGGCGATCACCTCCTCACGGTGCAGGGACGTGACCGGCACCTCGGCCGTCGGAGTCAGCCAGAGGTCGTCCTCCGCGCAGCGGAAGCTCTCTTCGGCGAACTTGGGCAGCTGGCCGGAGCCGGTGAGGCTGGCGGAGTTCACCAGGATTGGCGGCAGCAGTTCGCAGTAGCCGCGGCTGCCGTGCAGATCGAGCATGAAGCTGATCAGGGCCCGCTCCAGGCGGGCGCCCTGGCCCTGCAGGGTGATGAAGCGGCTCTGGGCGATCCGCACCGAGCGTTCGGTCTCCCAGAGGCCGAGCCGCTCGCCGATCTGCCAGTGCTCCTCAAGGATTTCGCCGGCGGCGGCCTGGCGCGGCTCACCCCAGCGCTTCACCTCGATGTTGTCCCGCTCGTCGCGGCCATCGGGGGCGTCGGCGGAGGGCAGGTTGGGCAGGGCCAGCAGCTGCTCGCGCAGCTGGGTCTCCAGTGCCTTCTCCTGCTCTTCGAGTTCGGCCACCTGCTGCTTGATGGCATTGCCCTGGTCCCGCAGCGCCTGCACCTCGGGTCCAGCGGCGGCGGCGCCAGCCTTGATCAGGGCCCCCACCTGCTTGCCGATGCGGTTGCCTTCGGCTTGCAGCTCGCTGCGGCGGGCTTCAAGATCGCGCTCCTGCAGCGCGATGGCCTGAAGCGGTGACAGGTCGAGGTGAAGTCCGCGGCGGGCAAGCTGGCTGGTGATCAGCTCGGGGTTGTCGCGCAGCAGGCGCTGGTCGAGCACACGTGTCGGGCAGATGGGCCGAGCCTAGGGGGCGGGTCCATGGCGGGACCCTGGATCGCCTGGCCGCTGGCTGCCCGGGGAGTGGCTCAGAGAACCTGCACCACCTCGCTCACTTCGGGGATGGCCTCGCGCAGCTTGCGCTCGATGCCCATCTTCAGGGTCATGGTGCTGCTGGGGCAGGAGCCGCAGGCGCCCTGCAGGCGCACCTTGACGATCGGGCCATCGATCTCGACCACCTCGACGTTGCCGCCATCGGCCATCAGGAAGGGGCGCAGTTCATCGAGGGCGCGCTCGACGTTCTCCAGCGTCAGGGCGCGGGGATCGCCGGCGTCGGCAGGGGCTGCCGCGTGGTCGGCCGTTGCGGTGTCGCTGGCGGCGCCTGTGGTTGTTGTCTGCTCGCTGGTCATCGCGTGACGGTTGAGGGATCGTTCCCCAGACCTTAACGAGCCCTGCGGCCCCTGTTCCGGCGTCGGCCCACCGCTCAGCGGCGATGGGGCGGCTGCCTAGGATCGCCTCACAACCTCGGATCCCGGCCCCATCCCGCGGGGGCGGCCCACCGCCAGCCGATGACCGACGCGCCCGTCGCCCGTATCCGCAATTTCTGCATCATTGCCCACATCGACCACGGCAAATCGACCCTGGCCGATCGCCTGCTGCAGCAGACGGGCACCGTTGCTGCCCGCGACATGCAGGAGCAGTTCCTCGACAACATGGAGCTGGAACGGGAGCGCGGCATCACGATCAAGCTCCAGGCAGCGCGCATGGAATACAGAGCTGCCGATGGTGAAACCTATATCCTCAATCTGATCGACACCCCGGGGCACGTCGATTTCTCCTACGAGGTGAGTCGCTCTCTGCAGGCCTGTGAGGGGGCGCTGCTGGTGGTGGATGCCAGCCAGGGTGTCGAGGCCCAGACGCTCGCCAACGTTTATCTCGCGATTGAGAACAATCTCGAGATCATCCCGGTGCTCAACAAGATCGATCTACCCGGTGCCGATCCCGAGCGCATCAGTGAGGAGATCGAAGCGATCATCGGCCTGGACTGCACCGGTGCAATCCCCTGCTCCGCCAAGACCGGTCTGGGTATTCCCGAGATCCTGCAGGCGGTGGTCGATCGCGTGCCGCCGCCGGCTGACCGCGTTTCAGAACCTCTGCGTGCCCTGATCTTCGATTCCTACTACGACCCCTACCGCGGAGTGATCGTCTACTTCCGCGTGATTTCCGGTTCGATCAGCCGCAAGGACAAGGTTCTGCTGATGGCCAGTGGCAAGACCTACGAACTGGATGAGGTCGGGGTGATGGCTCCCGATCAGCGCCAGGTGGACAGTCTGCATGCCGGTGAAGTCGGTTATCTCGCCGCTTCCATCAAGGCCGTCGCCGACGCCCGCGTCGGCGACACGATCACCCTGGCGGCCAATCCGGCTCCCGAGCCGCTGCCCGGCTACACCGAGGCCAAGCCGATGGTGTTCTGCGGTCTGTTCCCCACCGACGCTGATCAGTATCCCGACCTGCGGGAAGCGCTCGACAAGCTCCAGCTCAGCGATGCGGCGTTGCAGTACGAGCCTGAAACCAGCAGCGCCATGGGCTTCGGCTTCCGCTGCGGCTTCCTCGGCTTGCTGCATATGGAGATCGTGCAGGAGCGCCTGGAGCGTGAGTACGACCTCGATCTGATCGTCACTGCTCCGTCGGTGATCTATCAGGTGAACATGCTGGACGGCAGCACCTTGATGGTGGACAACCCGGCCACGCTGCCTGATCCGCAGAAGCGTGAATCGATTGAAGAGCCCTATGTGAAGCTTGAGATCTACACACCCAACACTTACAACGGCGCCCTGATGGAGCTGTGTCAGGAGCGACGTGGTGAGTTCATGGATATGAAGTACATCACCACCGATCGCGTCACCCTGCACTACGAGATGCCTCTGGCCGAGGTCGTCACCGACTTTTTCGATCAGATGAAGAGCCGTACCAAGGGCTACGCCTCGATGGAGTATTCCCTGATCGGTTATCGCAAGAATGATCTGGTGCGCCTGGATGTGTTGATCAATGCTGAGCGTGCTGACCCTCTCACCACAATTGTGCATCGCGACAAGGCTTACAACGTCGGTAAGGGGCTGGTGGAGAAGCTCAAGGAGCTCATTCCGCGTCAGCAGTTCAAGATCCCGATCCAGGCGGCGATCGGCAGCCGTGTGATCGCCTCGGAAAGCATCAGCGCCATGCGCAAGGACGTGCTCGCCAAGTGCTACGGCGGCGATATCTCCCGCAAGAAGAAATTGCTCCAGAAGCAGGCCAAGGGCAAGAAGCGAATGAAGGCGATGGGCAAGGTCGATGTGCCTCAGGAGGCCTTCATGGCGGTGCTCAAGCTCAACCAATGATTCGCTCCCCATGGCGCCCGGGGCCCGCTGCGGCGGCCCTGTTGCTGGCTCTGCTCTGCCCGCTGCCCGGTCGGGGTGCGCCGGCGTCGGCTGCTCCTTCTGAACCCTTGCGCATCGGCAGTGGTGTTGAGCTCTGGAGCATTCCCGATGCGGCCCTGCGCCGCTTCGTGGCGGACGGCAGCTTCACCGACCAGCGCCTGATGCGTCTGGTGGCTCGCTCCGGCTGGCCTGCGGAGGCCCTGCGTGCGGCCCTGGTCAAGGTCTACGCCGTCGACCTGGTCGCACTGTCCCGCTTCCTCGACTCTCCAGCTGGGGTGCTGTTTCTGCGCCAGCAAACCCGGGCCTATCGCCCCCTGTCCGCGCGACCCGGCGGAGAAGATCTGCGGATCCCTGCGCTGCGGGCGGCCATCCTGGCGGAAGCCCGTGGCGGTTCGATCACGGCCCTGGGAATCCTGCGGCGCCTGCCGGCGCCCCTGGTGATCGATCTGGCGGGGCCGTCGCCGTTGCGCTGTTCATCGCTGCCCTGTGAAAGCACCGAGCAGTGCAGCTCGGTGCTTTCCTGGCTCGCGTTTCTGCCGGCTTGTCTGCAGGCAGCCACGGTGTCGACCAGCTGATCCGATCAGTCGGATCAGCTGGTTCGG
>RFPK01000138.1 GCA_009926195.1 Synechococcaceae bacterium WB4_1_0192
GCCGAGCCGCCAGGCCCGCTCAGGATCCCGCAGCAGGCTGATGCAGTGCTCGGCCAGCTCGCGGCTGCCGGCGGCCAGCAGGCCGGTGCGGCGATCACGCACGGTGTGGATCAGGGCATGCCGCCGGGCCGTGACCACCGGAATCGCACAGGCGCTGAACTCGGCGGCACTGAGGCAGAAGGTCTCGTCGCAGCCGCTGGGGTTCACCACCCCCACCGCCAGGTCGCGGTAGGCGTCGTAGCGCTCCAGGCCGCGGCTGCCTTCGAACACCACCCGATCGGCATGGCCGCTGGCCTGCAGCAACTGGCGGCAGTGCTGCTCGTAGGGCGTGAGCACACCGGCCTCGGCCGGCGGGCCGTAGAGATCGGCACCGCCGAACACCCGCAGCCGTGCCGTGGGGCAGGCGGTGGCAATGGCGCCCCAGCTGGCGGCGAGGCGATCAAAGCCCTTGAACGGCGTGAGCGCACCCACGTAGGCCAGATCACCGGCGGCGCGGGCGGTCGCCAGGCTGCGGGGGGCGGCGGCGGCCGCGGGCACGGCGGTGAGGTTGGGGATCACCGCGGCGCGGCGGGCCAGGCGGCTGTGGCGGAAATGATCGAGCTGGGCGCCGCTCACCAGCACCCAGCGGCAGAGCGCGGGCAGCGCTTCGGTGCGGGCCTGCTGGGCGCAGCCGAGGTTGTGCAGCCAGGCCACCAGCGGCAGGGGGCTGTGCTCCAGGGCCGACCAGTGGTCAGGTTCGATGGCGCCGGGGCGGAACACCAGGGCGAGGGCACCGGCCCGGTGGGCCCGCTGCAGCGCCTCCGGCAGGTGGGCCACCACCACGACCCGCCCGGGATCCAGCCCTGCCACCGCCTGGGCGGCCGTGAGCAGCAGCAGCGGCTGCTCCGCCGCCGCCTGCAGCAGGGCGACCGCCGCCAGCACGGCGTATTCCGTGCCGCCGATGCCGGGGTTACCCAGGCGCGGATCCGGCAGGGCACCTCGCGAGGCGATGCCTCGGTTGTCGAGGAAGAAAGCCAGGCGCATGCCCCCCAGAATGACAGCCACGGCCCCGGGGCCGGCTGCTGGAGATCAACGATGAGCCTGCCGCTGCTGCTGCTGGCGGACACCAGCGCCACCGAGGCGCTGGGCAGCAAGTTCCTGCGGGGCGCCGCGGCAGCCGGCCTGGATGCCGGATGCGACCTGCAGGTGGCCTACAGCTCTCCGGCCCCGACCTACTCCGCCAGCATGCGGCGCCTGCGCGGCAAGGTGTTCTACCGGCTGGCGGACCGCCGCAGCTGGGAGTGGTGGGGCTTCCAGCGGCAGCTGCTGGCGCAGATCGCCCGCGAGCGGCCACGGCTGGTGCTGGTCACGGGCATCCTGCCGCTGTCGGCAGCGGTGTTCCAGGCGGTGCAGGCCGGCGGCGGCCGGATTGTGAACTACCTCACCGACGACCCCTGGAACCCGATCCACCGGCGCCGCTGCTTCCTGCGCAACCTGCCCCTCTACGACCACATCTTCAGCACCAAGCAGGCCCTGCGTCAGCGGCTGGAGGCGGCCGGGACCCCCAGCACCAGCTGGCTGCCCTTCGCCTACGACCCGGCGCTGCACCATGGAGGCACTGAGCGACCTGCCGGGCCTGCGGCGCCGCATTCACGGCAACAGCTGGCACGGCCTGCCGCTGACGGGCTGGCAGCAGCAGCCGGCGGTGGTGGGGGAGGCCTACTGCCAGGCCATCGGTGCGGCAGGTGTGGTGCTGGGTCTGCTGCGGCAGGCCAACGGCGACCTCTCCACCGACCGCTCCTACGAGATCGGCGCCATCGGCGGCTGCGGCCTCTATCAGGACAGCCCCGAGCACCGGGCACTGCTGAGCGATTACCCCGACGCCGGCTTCTTCCGCACACCGGCGGAGCTGCGCCAGCGGGTGGAACGGCTGCTGGCGGATCCGGCCCTACGGAGCCAGCTGCGGCAGCTGGGCGCCCATGCCCTGCGCCGACCGGAGCACACCTATGCCGCCCGGCTGCGCAGCATCCTGGACTGGCGGGAAGCGGCGGCATGAAGGTCACGATCGTGGTGGGCGGCCGCTGGCACGCCTTCGACCTGGCCAGGGAGCTGGAGCGCCACGGGCACCTACACCGGCTGATCACCAACTACCCGCGCTGGTTCGTGCGCCGCTGGGGCATTCCGGCGGAGCGGGTGGTGAGCCTGCCGCTCACCTTCTGGCTGGTGAAGGCGATCTACAGGCTCGGCGGTGAGGCGCTGATGATGCGCTGCCAGTGGCAGGTGCACCGCTGGTTCGCACGGCGGGCGGTGGCTCATCTGGAGGGCAGCGAGCTGATCCACGGCTGGTCGCAGTGGAGCGAGCCCTCGCTGGTGTGGGCCCGGCAACGCGGCATCCCCACCGTGCTGGAGCGCTCCTCGGCCCACATCCTTGAGCAGAGCCGCCTGCTGCGCGAGGAGCACCAGCGGCTGGGGCTGCACTGGCCCAGCACCCACCCGCGCATCGAAGCGATGGAGCTGCGGGAATACGAGCTCTGCACGGCGGTGGCGGTGCCGAGCCTGTTCGTGGAACGGAGCTTCCAGCAGCGGGGCTTCCCGGCGCAGCGCCTGTTCCGCAATGCGCTCGGGGTGAACCTGGAGCGGTTCCGGCCGCCGGCGCAGCCACCGGCGCCACCCCAGCAGATCGGTCTGCGGGCGATCTATGCCGGCTCGCTGTCCGTGCGCAAGGGCATTCCCGATCTGCTGGCGGGCTTCGCCGAGGCCGATCTGGCCGACAGCCGCCTCACCCTGGTGGGGGGCGGCACACCGGAGCTGCAGGCGCTGCTGGAGCGCCAGCCCGCCCAGGTGCAGCAACTCGGCCATCGGCCCCAGGCGGAGCTGGTGCAGCACTACGGCCAGGCGCACTGCTTCGTGATGGCCTCGATCGAGGAGGGCATGGCGATGGTGCAGATGCAGGCCCTGGCCTGCGGCCTGCCGCTGATCTGCACGACCAACACCGGCGGCGAGGATCTGCTGCGGCTGCAGGGCGGCGAAGGGCTGGAGCAGCCGGCGGGCGTGCTGGAGTTCGCGGCGGGTTTTCTGGTGCCGATTCACTGCCCCGGGGCGATCGCCTGGTGCCTGCGGCGCCTGGCGCTGGAGCCGGGCCTGTGGGAGCGCCAGCGCCAGGCCGCTCTGGAGCTGGCGACCACGGCGCTCAGCTGGGAGGCCTACGGCGAGCGGGCGATCCAGCACTATCAGCAGCTGCTGGAGCGGAACTGATGGCGCAGCCACAGGAACCGATCACGATCCTGCTGCCGGTGTACGGCCGCTCCGAGCTGCTGGAGCCGGCCCTGGCCAGCGTGCTGGCCCTGGAGAGCAGCCCGCAGCCCTGGCGGCTGCTGATCGCCGACGACGGCTCCGATGCCAGCACCGCCGCGTTCCTGGAGCACTGGCTGCACACCCATGGCGACGGGCGGGTGCACTGGCAGCGACGCCCCCGCAACCTGGGCCTGTTCGCCAACCTCAACCAGGCCATCGCCGAGGCCGACACCAGCTGGGTGCTGCTGCTGTGCAGCGACGATCTGCTGCTGCCCGGCGCGCTGACGCGCCTGCAGGAGCTGCGCCAGCAGTGGCCGCAGGCGGGCCTGATCCTGTCGACGTTTGACTCGATCAACGGCGACGGCAGTCCCCGCCCCGCCGACAGTGCCTGGCATCACGACCAGCTCAGCCACGACACCGCCCTGCTGGCGCCGGAGCGGTTTGTACCGGCACTGCTGCAGCTGGGCAGCCTGAATGGCAACCTCACCGGCATGGCCTTCCGTCGGGCGCTGTGGCGCCAGGCCGGACCATTCCGGGCCGACTGGCGCCACGCCGCCGACTGGGAGTGGCTGCTACGGGCAAGCGAGCAGGGCCCACTGCTACTGAACCGGCAGCCGATCGCCCGGGTGCGCACCCACGCCAGCCAGCTGTCCAACAGCAATCGCCGCAGCGGGCACGAGCTGGAGGAAGTAGCGGTCGTGGTGGGTGGACTGCGCCGTCATCCCCTGCTGGCCAACGAACCGCGGCGGCGACGTTGGGCCGCCCATGTGATGCAGCACCAGCTATGGAACCTGATCAAGCAAGTGCCGCGCCACGGCCCAGGGCCGCTGCTGCAGGGGATGGAGCCAATCCGCTCCGCAGCCGGACTGCGCGCCACGGGCCTGGCCCTGCTGCGCTCCGTGCCGCAACGCCTGCGAGGATGGCTTCAACACAAGGATTCCAATGGCGCACCCCTGGCTGATTGACGCAGGGGTCAGCAATCCGCGGCTGCGTCAGCTGCTTGGGCCGGCCACCATCCTGCTGCACCCGCTCTACGGCCTGGGCCTGCTGCTGCTGGCCTGCCTGCCGCTCCTGCCGTTTGCCGGCCAACCGCTTGGCGTGGTGCTGGCCGCCATCAGCACCTACCTGCTGCTGATGGCTGTGCGGCTGGAGCAATCCTGGCTGGCGATCACACCACTGCCACCGCTCACGGTGCTCTGCCTCGGGGCCTGGCTGCGCTGTGGCCTGGGGGGCCTGCTGCTTGCGCTCGGCAGACCGATGGCTCTGACTGAATACAACAGCGCTTTCTGGCGACACCTACCCGAAGCGCAGGGCCTATGGGTTTCCTTCATGGGCGCAGCAGTGCTGGTGTTCACCTGCTGGCCAAAGCCCAGTGCTACAGCCAGTCCAAGCAGCCAGGAAGCCGGCCGCCAACCATTGCTGGGGTTAAGCCTCGCTTGCGGATTATTCGCAATCACGGCCATCGGACTGGGCGTGCTGTTCGGGACGCTGGATCGCAACCCCAGCGCTTATTTGCACTGGGTGGCACAGCGCTGGCGACCGGACAGCCTGTTCACGATGCTGGCCCGCTTCCGGGATGTGTTCTTTCTGCTGGCACCGCTGGCCATCTGCAAGGCGAAACGCAACTGGCAACGCCTGTTTCTGCTCGCAATGCTGGTGGGGTATCCAGCGCTGGCCCTTCCCCTGGGCGGACGAGGTCTGCTGCTCTACCCGATCCTGTACGTCGTGGTCGGCATCTGGCTGACGCCGATTTCAGCGCGGACGCTACGAGTGATCATCGGCGCCACATTGATCTTCGGGCTGGTCGCGATCCCGAGCATTGAGATCTATCGAGGTATGGCAGGCTTCCGAACAACCGATCGCGAGGATCCAGGTGCACGCCTGACCCTGCTGCTGAGTGCTTCACAGCAACTCACTCACAACCTCAATATCCGGACAACAATGACTCAGACGGGCAGCTCCCTTTATGCCTGCTCCGACAGCTACCTGTTCGAGGAGCCGGCCCGCAGCCGTCCCAGAGCTGGTTGGCACCGCATGCAGTCCCTGCTCACGGCCTGGCTGCCCGACCTGCTGGCGCCGAAAACAGTTCCCGTTCGCGATGCTCACATCATCGCTGAAGAAATCCGCGGCCGCAGCCGCAGCGAAGCCGAAACGATGACCTACACATCCTTTCCCTGCGTGTCCTTCGGTGCCGACCTCTACTGGCGCGGCGGCTGGCCAATCGTGGCCCTCGGCTCTGCCCTGGCCGCCATCGCCTAC
>RFPK01000139.1 GCA_009926195.1 Synechococcaceae bacterium WB4_1_0192
CCCAGTTCCGAGCCGCTCTGCTGGTCGGCTCGGACGTGCCGGTTGCCGCAGCCAACCCCGGTTGTTTTCCGTTGGCCTGGGCGCTCTTCTGCTCAGTTTGCCGATGGCCGGTCTGCCGATCGCTGAACTCCAGGCCCTGAACCGGGAGCTGGGACGGCTCTGTGGCGATCCGCCCCGTGAGGCCATCACGGTCTGCCGGCTGCACGCCCGCGTGATGCGGGCGCTCTGAGCCGGCGTTCACCGCTGCTGGCGGCCGGGTTCACATCATGCCGGGCATGCCCATGCCACCCATGCCACCCATTCCGCCCATGCCACCCATGTCACCACCGGCGGGCGCGGCAGCGGGTTCGGGCTTGTCGGCGATCACCGCTTCGGTCGTGAGCAGCAGAGCCGCGATCGAGACGGCGTCCTGCAGGGCGAGGCGCACCACCTTGGCGGCATCGAGAATGCCGGCGGCCAGGAGGTCCTCATAGGTGCCGGTGGCGGCGTTGAAGCCCACACCGCTGCGGCTGACCCGCTCGGACACCACATCCGGATCGTGGCCGGCATTGGCGGCGATCTGTTGCAGAGGAGCCGCCAGGGCGCGCTGCACGATCCGCACGCCGGTGCGCTCATCGCCGCTCAGATCGGCGGCCAGGCCGTCGAGCTCGGTGGCGAGCTGCACCAGCACGCTGCCGCCGCCGGCGACGATGCCTTCTTCAACGGCGGCGCGGGTGGCGTTGAGGGCGTCCTCGATCCGCAGCTTGCGGTTGCGCAGTTCGGTTTCGGTGGGGGCGCCCACCTTGATCACGGCCACGCCGCCGGCCAGCTTGGCGATGCGCTCGCTGAGCTTTTCGCGGTCGTACTCCGATTCGGTGTTGTCCAGTTCGCGGCGGATCGCCGCCACACGGTCGGCCACGGCGGCTTCGTGCTCACCGGTGGCGACGATCGTGGTCTCGTCCTTGCTGATCGTGATCCGGCGCACCGTGCCCAGGTCGCTCACGGTCACGGCATCGAGGGCCATGGCCCGGTCCTCGCTCACCAGGGTGGCGCCGGTGAGGATGGCGATGTCCTGCAGGCTGGCCTTGCGGCGCTCACCGAAGCCGGGTGCGCGCACGGCCGCCACCTGCAGCACGCCACGGTTCTTGTTCACCACCAGCGTCGCCAGGGCTTCGCCCTCCACCTCCTCCGAGAGGATCACCAGCGGCCGGCCGGCGCGCGACACCGCCTCCAGCACCGGCACCAGATCGTTGATGGCGCTGATCTTGCGGTCGGTGACGAGCAGCAGGGCATTCTCGAACTCGCACACCTGGCGGTCGCCATCGGTGACGAAATAGGGGGAGCTGTAGCCGCGATCGAAGGCCATGCCCTCGGTGATCTCCAGCTCGGTGGCCAGGCTCCTGCTCTCCTCGACGGTGATCACCCCGTCGACGCTGACCTTGGCCATCGCCTCGCTGATCATCCGGCCGACTTCCTCGTCGCCGCCGGAGCTGACCGTGGCCACCTGACGGATGGCGTCACCGGCCACGGCGCTGGCACGGGCCTCGATGCCGCGCACCACCTGGGCCACGGCCTTCTCCATGCCGCGACGCAGCACCACAGGGCTGGCGCCGGCGGCCACGTTGCGCAGGCCTTCGCGGGCCATCGCCTGGGCCAGCACCGTGGCGGTGGTGGTGCCATCACCGGCCTTGTCCTTGGTCTTGGTGGCGACCTGCAGCAGCAGCTTGGCGCCGATGTTCTCGAACGGATCCTCCAGGTCGATCTCGCGGGCGATGGTCACGCCGTCGTTGACCACATCGGGAGCCCCGAACTTCTTCTCAAGCACCACGTTGCGGCCCTTCGGACCGATCGTGACCTTCACCGCATCCGCCAGGGCATTCACACCCCGCTCCAGGGCGGCGCGGGATGCATCAGAGAAGGAGAGCAGCTTGGCCATCGCGGCGTGAGATCGGGCACTGGCCCACAGGATCCCATCGCGGAGGGGGGGCTGGCTGGTGGGGAAAGCCGAATGAACCGGCGCCGCGCCCGTGACCGGACCGGCCGCAGCCGATAGGGTTCGCCCATGGACGACAGCTTCCGCGACGCGTTGGCCCTCGGACTGGAGGCTCCCCTGCGCGAGACCCTCGCCGATCCGGCCGCCGGCAGCAATGTGATGGCCTTCCTGCTGGTGGCGGGACTTGGGCTTGGCATGGCCCTGATCTACGTGCCGCTACGGCTGTTCCTCACGATCACGGCCCGCAGCCGCCGGCTGCGGCTGCTGCAGCGGATCCGCCGGCTGCGGGAGGAGCTGGGCCAGCCCCTCAGCAGCAGCTGAGCCTCAGCGCATCACCATGCCGCCATCCACCTGCAGCACCTGGCCGGTCATGTAGGCCGCAGCGGGGTCAGCCGCGAGGAAGCGCACGGCACCGGCCACCTCGGCGGCGCTGCCCATGCGGCCCATCGGGATGGCCTTGATGATGGGTTCCTTGTCGAGGTCAGCGGTCATGTCGCTCTCGATGAAGCCGGGGGCCACGGCGTTCACGGTGACGCCACGGGCGGCGAATTCAGCGGCGTTGCTGCGGGTCAGGCCGATCACACCGGCCTTGGCGGCGCTGTAGTTGGCCTGGCCGGCGTTGCCCATCAGGCCCACCACCGAGGTGATGTTGATGATGCGGCCGCTGCGGGCCTTCAGCATCGAGCGGCTGACGGCGCGGGTGCAGAGGAACACGCCCGTGAGGTTGAGGTCGATCACGCTCTGCCAGTCGGCGGTCTTCATCCGCATCAGCAGGCCGTCGCGGGTGATGCCGGCGTTGTTGACGAGCACATCGAGGCGGCCTTCCTTCTCCAGCACCGTCTTGACCATCGCCTCCACCTGTTCCTCATCGGCCACGTTGGCCTGATGGGCCCAGGCGCTGCCACCGGCGGCCACGATCCCGGCCACCACCGCCTCGGCGGCGGCGGGAGAGCTGGCGTAATTCACCACCACCGTGGCGCCGGCGGCGCCCAGTTCACGGGCGATGGCGGCGCCGATGCCACGGCTGGCGCCGGTCACCAGGGCGACCTGACCGGCGAGGGGTGTGGCGTGGGCCATGGGGCATCAATCTCGGTCGGGCGAGCGTAGGGCGTGCGCCCGCAGCCCCCTCAGCCCTGCATGGTTTCCACGGCGGTGAGTGCTTCCCCCAGCAGGGCCCCGAACCGTTGCAGCTGCAGCTTGCTGCCCATCACCACCAGCAGCTGGCCCGGTGCCAGCTGCACGTCGCCGCCGGGATTGGCGACCAGGGCCGGCCGGTCCGTGGCCAGCGACTGTGGATTGCGGATCGCCAGCACCAGGGCACCGCTGCGGCGCCCCAGCTGCAGATCCGCCAGGGAGCGGCCGTTGAGATCTCCCAGCCGCCGTGGATCCTCGCTGAGCTGGAACTCCTCGACCTCGCAATCGCTGCCGGCCAGCAGCTCCATGAAGTTCACCGCCAGCGGTCGCAGGGCGGTGGCGGCCATGGTGCGGCCTCCGGCCACATAGGGGCTCACCACCTGATCTGCACCCGCCAGGCGCAGTTTGCCCTCCGCTTCGTCGCTGTCGGCCCGGGCGATCAGGCGGGTGCGGGGGGCCAGGCCACGGGCGCTGAGGATCACGTACAGGTTGGCGGCATTGCTGGGCAGGGCCGCCACCAGGGCGCGGCAGTGGCGGATGCCGGCCTCCTCCAGCGTGTCGTCGAGGGTGGCGTCACCCTGCAGCACCGTCAGGCCCCGCTGCTGGGCCTCGGCGATGCGATCGGGCTCCATCTCCACCACCAGCAGAGGCACCGCCTCGGCGCTGAGCTGCTGGGCGATCTCGCGGCCGATGCGGCCGTAGCCGCAGAGGATCACGTGCTGTTTCATCGTGCGCTGCAGCAGCTGGCGGTAGCGGCGTTCCCGCAGCCGTTGGAAGTGGCCGGAGTTGGTCAATTCCAGCAGCTTCTGCAGCGTCTGCTGCACCACCACCAGGCCGCCCATCAGCAGCAGCGCCGTCACCAGCCGACCACCGCCATGGACGATCGGCGTGTCGGGATCGCTGAACCCCATGGTGCTGAGGGTGATCAGCACCATCCAGTAGCAGTCGCCCCAGTCCCAGCCCTCCGCCAGTCGGTAGCCGGCTGCACCGGCGTTCACCACCAGGGCGAGCGCCAGCACCGGGCCTGCCCAGGGGCGCCTGGCCAACAGCGCCGACAGAGGCGTCGATGGGGGCCAGCGCCGGCTGCCGTGGCGTACGGGTCGCCGGCCTCCGCTCATGCCAGACCGAGCGCCTGCAGCACCGCAGCCGGCTGCAATTGCTCCAGCTGGCTTGGCTCGCCCACCGCTTGCACCCCCTGCCGTTGGGGCAGCGCCGCGGCAGGCCGATCCAGGACCACCAGCGGTGAGCCGTTGAGCAGGGCCAGGTCGGTGGTCACCGGGTCGCTGCTGAGCACCACATCGCAGCCGGCCAGCTGGGCTGCCCGTTCGATCAGGCTGCCGCCGCGCTGCGCCTGCACCACGCGCAGATCCGGCAAGCGGCTGCGCAGCAGCTCCGGCAGGGCCCGCCACTGACCAGCTGGCCAGTCGCCCGCGCCGCCTGATGGTGCCAGCAGCAGGGCGGGGCCCTGACCGGCCGGCAGGCGAGCCGCCGCTTCATCCAGGGCCTGGCGGGGCAGGCTCAGGCGGAAGGCCTCTGCATCCAGGCTGATGCCGAGCGGCTGCAGGTAGGCCGCCAGGGCCTGCGCGGGCCATCCCCCCGTGGGTGCGACGGTGCTGGTCGCTGAAAAGCCCTCGGCCGCCACGCGGTTGGGAATGTGGCTCATCGAGAGCATCAGGTCCACCTGGCGGCCGCGGGCCAGGTTGATGCAGGCCTGGAAATCCGGCTCGCGCACATTGCCGAGCAGGTTGGCCCAGTCCGCCAGGCTGGCGCCGCCGTCGAAGTCGAACGGGATCAGCTTCTCCACGGCCGGCAGCAGGCTCCAGGCCGCGCCTGCGCCGGGGGCGCAGGCCACCTGCACCTTGGCGCCCAGCGCTTCGGCCACCCGGGCCACCGCCGGCATTGCCTGCAGCTGTGCGCAGATGCTGCCCGGAATCAGAAACAGAACGCGCATGGCAGCGGGCGGCGGGAGGCGGGTCGCGGGCTGATTGTATGGAGCGTGCTCGATTCAGACCGCCGGAGGGAGTTCGCTGTGCATTTGCTGATTGCCTGTGCCGGAAGCGGTCGCCGGATGGGAGCGGAGCGCAACAAGCTGCTGCTGACCGTGGCCGGCCGGCCCGTTCTGGCCTGGACCCTGGAGGCGGCCCTGGCCTCGCCCGTGATCCGCTGGATCGGCATCGTCGGCCAGCCGGTCGACCGGCAAAACGGGATACCAAAAGCGGCGCAAGACTTTCTGCTGGGTGACGAGCATGTCGGACCTCCCCCGGACGGAAGAGTTTGACGCAAACGCCGTGCCGCACGAAAGGCGGATTGTCGCGGCGCACGACGGCGCCTAGAGTGCCGGCCCGACCGTTACGGTCGCGCCCCGATCGCGAGGATCCGCCGAA
>RFPK01000140.1 GCA_009926195.1 Synechococcaceae bacterium WB4_1_0192
CCTCCGGTTCGACGCCGGTGCCCTCCAGCAGCAGGTCCACCACGGCATCGGGCATTTCGTTGGCCACCTCCAGGCGCACCACCTCGCCGCCCATCCGGCGCTTGCGCAGGCCCTGCTGCAGCGCCTCCATCAGGTCGTCGGCCTCGAGATCGCGCAGTTCCAGGTCGGCGTCGCGGGTGACGCGGAAGAAGTAGTGCCCCTCCACCTCCATGCCCGGGAACAGCAGCTGCAGGTTGAAGGCCACCACCTGCTCCAGCGGTACCGCCGTGTAAACGGGGACCGGCTCGTGCTCGCTCAGCTCCACCGGCAGCTGCACGAAGCGCGGCAGGTTCTTCTGGGGCACCTTCACCCGTGCGAACTGCTGCTGGCCGGTCTCCGGGTCGCGGATCAGGGCGGCGATGTTGAGGCTGAGGTTGCTGATGAATGGGAACGGGTGGGCCGGATCCACCGCCAGCGGCGTCAGTACCGGGAAGATGGCGTTCTGGAAATAGTCGTTGACCCAGCGCTTCTGCTTCTTGTTCAGGCGCGTGTAATCGATCAGCTGCACGCCGACCTCGGCAAGCTGATGCTTGAGGTAGAGGCGGTAGTGGGCCTGCTGCTGCTCCAGCAGCGGATGCAGGGCCTCGCGCACGCGAGCCAGCTGCTCGCTCGGGGTGAGGCCGTCGTCGCTGAGGGTCTGAACGCCGGCTTCGATCTGTGACTTCAGTGAAGCCACCCGCACCATGAAGAATTCGTCGAGGTTGTTGCTGAAGATCGCGCTGAACTTGGCCTGCTCCAGCAGGGGCGTGTGCTCGCTCAGCGCCTGGGCCAGCACCCGCTGGTTGAAGGCAACCCAGCTCAGCTCACGGTTGATATAGAGCTCTGGAGCCAGCACTGCTTCAGCCATCGTGTTCAGTCATCGTTCAAGCTCTCAAGTTCCGGCGACGCCTTGCCGGAACAAGCCAGCCTGCAACGTAGCAATCACGCAGGGTCTGCCTGGGTGTTCTGGGCGTCCTGTCGCGGTGGCAGGCCACCGGCCACCAGGGTGATCACGCCTGCCAGCAGGGCGATGCCCAGCCAGAAGGGGCTCTGCTTGCCGATCAGGTCGTAGGCCAGGCCCGCCAGCGGTGGGCCGAGGAAGCTGCCCAGGCTCTGCAGCCCCTGCAGGCTGCCCAGGGCCGCCCCCTGGCCGCTGCCGTCCAGCCGGCGTGACACCAGCGCCCGCAGGCTGGGGGTGACCAGGCCGGTGCCCAGGGCCAGGATCGCCACGGCGCTGAACACCACGGTGCGGGCGTTGCCTGCATTGGCCAGGGGGATCAGCAGGCAGCCGGCGATCACGAAGCCCAGTCCCGCCAGGGTGAGTCGCAGCTCGCCGAAGCGCTTCACCAGCGGTCCGATCAGGCCGCCCTGCACCAGCGTGGCCACCACGCCCACCACCAGGAAGGCGGTGGCCGCCAGGCCCGGCCCCCAGCCGAAGGCCTGCTTGAAATAGAGCACCAGCACGGCGGTGAAGCCGTTGAAGGCCAGAAAGAACAGGAAGAAGGCGGCGCAGAGGCGGCGCACCCGCGGGTTGGTGAACACCCGCTGCAGGGCACTCAGGGGGTTGAGATCACGCTTGCGCGGCATCGCCCGTCGCGCCTCGGGGGGATGGGTTTCCGGCAGCAGCGTCAGCACCAGGACCAGGTTGAGCAGGGCGAATCCGGCCGCTGTCCACACCGGCAGCTGCACCGCCACCCCGGCCAGCAGCCCGCCGAAGGCGGGGCCGAGGATGAAGCCCAGGCCGAAGGCCACACCGATCAGTCCGAAGGCTTTGGCGCGGTTTTCCGGCGTGGAGATATCGGCCAGCACCGCCCCTGCGCTGGCGGCGGTGCCGCCGCTGACGCCATCGATCAGTCGGGCGGCGAACAGCAGCGCCAGGGGAATGGCGGTGCCGGCGGCCCAGGGGATCGCCTGCCAGTCGATCGTCACCGTGATCGCGAACAGCCCCAGCCCCAGCACCGATCCGGCCACGCAGGCGCTCATCACCGGCCGGCGGCCGTAGCGGTCGCTGAGGGCACCGATCAGCGGCGTGAACGCGAACTGGGCCACGGCATAGCTGCCCGCCAGCAGGCCGAGGGTGCGGCCGTTGCTGGTGTAGCTGGCCAGCAGGAACGGCAGCAGCGGAAACACGATGCTCTCGCCCAGCCGGTCGTTGAGCAGGGTGAGAAAGGCGCAGAGGGTGGTGGAGGGGCGTCTCCAGCGCATGGCCGCGGGCCCGGTGGTGCTGTTCACCTTCCCATTGCGTGGCGTCGGCCCGTGAGGATGGGGTCAATCGCCGCTGCCCATGTCTGCCGATGCCGCCGGCGCCGCCCGGCTCACCCACCTCAATGCCGCCGGTGAGGTGCACATGGTGGAGGTGGGCGATCGCCCCGCCAGCGCCCGCGAGGCGGTGGCCGAGGGCTTCATCGCCATGGCGCCGGCCACCCTGGCGCTGGTGCTCGAGGGCCGCGCCGCCAAGGGTGATGTGCTGGCGGTGGCGCGGGTGGCGGCGATCCAGGCCGCCAAGCGCACCTGGGAGCTGATTCCCCTCTGTCATCCGATCGCCCTGAGCGGCGTCAGCGTGCAGCTGGAGCCGGCCGCCGATGGCAACGGCCTGCGGCTGGAGGCCAGCGCCCGCACCACCGGCAGCACCGGCGTGGAGATGGAGGCGCTCACGGCCGTGCAGGTGGGGTTGCTCACCCTCTACGACATGCTCAAGGCCACCGATCCGGCGATGACGATCGGTCCGGTGCGGCTGCTGCGCAAGAGCGGTGGCCGCCACGGCGACTGGCAGCGGCCGGAGGCGGCGGCGGAGGCCAACGGCCATGGCTGAGCTGGGTGGCTGCGAGCCCTATGGGCCGGAAGGGCTGCCGCTGGAGCAGGCCCGCGCCGCGATCCTGGCGGCCCTGCAACCCCTGGCCGGCGCCGAGACGGTGCCCCTCAGCGAGGCCCTCGGCCGGATCACGGCCGCGCCGGTGCGGGCGGCTGCGGCGGTGCCGGGCTTCCGGGCCTCGATCATGGATGGCTACGCCATTGCCGGCGAGGCGCTGCCGGAGCCGGGAACCCGCTGGCGGCTGGTGGGCCGCTCGGCGGCCGGTGCACCCCATGGCGCGGCACTGGCGCCCGGTGAGGCGGTGCGGATCCTCACCGGTGCGGTGGTGCCGGAGGGCAGTGGTCGGGTGCTGCCGCAGGAACTGGTGCAGCCGCAGGGGGAGGCGATCACCCTGGCGGCGCCCTGCGGCGCCAACCCCTGGATCCGCGGCCCCGAGGAGGAGGCGGCCCCGGGCCAGGAGCTGGTGCCGGCGGGCCAACGGCTCGGGGTGGCCGATCTGGGCCGCCTGGCCGGCTGCGGCGTGGCCGAACTGCCGCTGCAGCGGCGGCCGCGGATCGGGCTGCTGATCAGCGGTGATGAACTGCAGCCGCCGGGGGCGGAGCGCGGTGCGGGCCAGATCTGGGAGAGCAATTCGGCCCTGCTCACGGCGCTGCTGCAGCGGCTGGGCTATGGCGTGGCGGCCAGGCGGGTGGTGGCGGATCAGCCGCAGCCGTTGCGGCAGGCCCTGGCGGAGCTGGCCGCCGGCTGCGATGTGGTGGTGAGCACCGGCGGTGTGTCGGCCGGCGATACCGACTGGATCCGTGCCCTGGTGGCGGAGCTGGGGGAGGTGCGCTTCTGGAAGCTGTTCCTGAAGCCGGGTCGGCCGTTCGCCTGGGGGCAGGTGGCGGGCACGCCGTTCTTCGGCCTGCCGGGCAATCCGGTGGCGGCGGCGATCACGGCCCTGCAGCTGCTCTGGCCGGCCCTGCAGCGGCTGGAGGGGGCGGAACCGCAGCCGCTGCCTCGCCTGAAGGTGCGGCTTGAGGCGCCGCTGCGGCGCGGCGCCGGCCGGCCCGAGCTGGCGCGGGCGCGGCTGGTGGTGAGCGGTGATGGCACCCTGCTGGCGCGGCTGGAGGGCAGCCAGGCCTCCTCGCGCATCGGTTCGTTGCAGGGGGCTGATCTGCTGCTGGAGATCCCGGCCAACCTGGGGGCGCTGGAGGCCGGCACGGAGCTGTGGGCGCAGCTGCTGCGGTTGCCGGTGTTCTGATCGTCGGAGGGGTGATGACTGAGCTGGTGCCCACGCCCTCCACCCCGGAGCTGCTGGCCCCCTACGGCGAGCTGGTGCTGCCGGTGCCGAACGGGGAGGATTTCGGCAGCGGTGATGCCGAGCTGGTGCTCGATGGCGCCTCGCCCCGGTTCTGGTCGATGGCGGCCGACCACCGCGCCCCCACGGTGCCTGCCCTGGCCCGCCATCTCCGCTGCAGCCAGTGCCTGGCCTCCGCGGACGGCAGGCCGTGGTGGATTGTGCTGGCGCCACCGCAGTCGAAGCCCACGCCTCCTGATCCGGCGCGGATCCGGCTGTTCCGGATCGAGCCTGGGGTGATCCTCAAGCTGCACGTGGGCACCTGGCATGCGGGCCCCTATTTCCCCGAGGCCCGGGCCACCTTCTTCCTGCTGGAGCTGAAGGACACCAACAGCCGTGATTTCACCGAAGTGGCGTTGCCCGAGCCGTTGCACTTCGCCTTCGCGCCCGCTGCCTGAGTGGCTCGGCTGGGTCAGAGGCTGTGCAACACCTCGATGTCTTCGGCATCCAGGGGTGTGGGGATCGACCGGGCCACAAGATCGGCGAAGCCCTCGTCGTGGCTGAGCACGGTGAGCATGTAGAGGCGCGCTGATCCCGGATTCTCCAGATCGTGCAGGGCTGTTTCCGGCACCGTCACGAAATCCCCCTGGCTGGCGTTGATCGTCTGGCCGTTCACATGGAAGATCACGGAGCCACGCAGGATGAAGTACAGCTCCGCAGCCTGATGGTGGCTGTGGGCCGGCACCCGGTTGTGCGGTTCGTGGATCTCGATGAACAGCGTGCAGGCCCCGGGTCCGGGATGGCTGAGCAGGGCGATGCGGCAGTGATCATCTGCGTTGAAGCGATACCCCTGCAGCTGCTCCGGATGCAGGATCTGCGGCAGCATGGTTGTGGCGGTCGGGGTGGTCTGCGCTCAGCCGCAGGATGAACCGCCGGCGCGCGCCTGACAACACACCGCTGACCACAGCCACGGCCGCCCGCTTCACAGCGGCGTGTTGCCCGTGAGCCAGCTGGCGCCGCCATCGGCCCGCCATTCGCGCTTCCAGAAGGGGGCGTCGTGCTTGAGGGCCTCCAGCAGCTCCTGGCCGCAGCGCTGCGCCGGGCCGCGCCGGTCGGCGCCGATCGCCACCAGCACGATCGCCTGCCCCGGCAGCAACGAGGTGCCCCAGCGAAAGCCGGGCGAAAACGCGATCTGCGCGCCCTGCACCTCCATCAGCGCATCGAGCAGCAGCTGGTCGCCGGTGCCGTTGAAATTGCCACGGCGGTACAGCGTGCGGCCGCCCTCGAAGGGC
>RFPK01000015.1 GCA_009926195.1 Synechococcaceae bacterium WB4_1_0192
CCACGACGCCTGAGCTCTTCATCATGACCATCGCCACATTCCCTCCTGAACCGCCGCCACCAGCCAGCTGGACCCGCTATCTGGGCTTCAGTACCGATGCCAAGGTCATCGGTATTCAGTACATCGTCACCGCCTTCTTTTTCTTTCTGATTGGCGGTCTGCTGGCGATGGTAATCCGCGGGGAGCTGATCACACCAGCCGCAGATCTGGTTGATCGCAGCGTTTATAACGGCATCTACACGATGCACGGGACGATCATGTTGTTCCTGTTCATCTTCCCAGTGCTGAACGGGCTGAATAACCTGCTGATCCCCACGATGATCGGCGCCCCGGACATGGCGTTCCCCCGCCTTAACACCGCTGCCTTCTGGCTTGTGCCGGTGTTCGGTCTGCTGTTGATCGGCAGTTTCTTCGTTCCGGGTGGCCCTGCTACGGCGGGTTGGTGGAGCTACCCGCCGGTCAGCATTCAGAACCCGCTCGGTCACCTGATCAATGGCGAATCGATGTGGATCCTGGCGGTGGCGCTCTCCGGGGTGTCGTCGATCATGGGCGCGGTCAATTTCGTCACCACGATCCTGCGGATGCGGGCTCCCGGGATGACCCTGTTTCGCATGCCCGTGTTCTGCTGGACGGCCCTGGCTGCCCAGAGTCTGCAGCTGATCGGCCTGCCTGCCCTCACCGGCGGCGCTGTGATGCTGCTGATGGATCTCAGCTTTGGCACCAGCTTCTATCGGCCGGAGGGAGGTGGCGATCCGGTGCTGTATCAGCATTTCTTCTGGTTCTATTCACACCCGGCTGTCTACGTGATCATCCTGCCGGTTTTCGGCATCTTCTCTGAGCTGTTCCCGGTTTACAGCCGCAAGCCGCTGTTCGGCTATGTGTATGTGTCCGTGGCGTCGTTCATCATCGTTGGCCTTGGTTTGGTCGTATGGGTGCACCACATGTTTCCGAGTGGTGTTGCCCAGTGGATGCGTGATCTTTTCATGGCGACCACGATGCTGATCGCCGTGCCGACCGGCGTGAAGGTGTTCGCCTGGCTCGGCACTCTCTGGGGCGGTAAGTTGCGTCTCACCACGCCGATGCTGTTCTGCATCGGCGGCCTGGTGAACTTCGTGTTTGCTGGTATCACCGGTGTGATGCTGGCCACGGTGCCGATCGATATCCATGTGTCGAATACCTACTTCGTGGTCGGTCATTTTCACTACGTGATTTATGGCGCAGCCGTGATGGGTATCTTCGCGGCTATCTATCACTGGTTCCCCAAGTTCACCGGGCGCATGCCCTACGAGGGTCTGGGCAAGCTGCACTGCCTGCTCACATTCGTAGGAGCCAATCTCAACTTTCTGCCGATGCATCCTCTCGGTCTGATGGGAATGCCACGCCGTGTCTCCAGTTACGACCCGGAATTCGCCTTCTGGAACGTGATTGCCAGTCTGGGTGCCTTCCTGCTTGGTGTATCGGTCATTCCCTTCCTGCTGAACATGATCAGCTCATGGATCCGCGGTCCACGCGCCACCCATAACCCCTGGAACGCCATCGGTCTGGAGTGGCTACTGCCTTCACCCCCTCCGGAGGACAACTTCGGTGAGGAGGTTCCCACGGTGATCAGCCGTCCCTATGGCTATGGCACCGGTGAGCCGCTGGTGGAGAACCAGTCTGAAATTGAGAAACGGCTGCAGTTGCAGGAGGTGCTGGCATGAGCAGCTCGCTTCCTGCCGCGACCAACGAGTCCGCGAGCACCCACGCTCACGTGAATCACAACCTCACCGGCTTCATCATCTTTCTCTGCTCGGAGAGCGTTATTTTCCTGGCGTTCTTCAGTGGTTACGCCATCCTGAAGACTTCAGCGCTCGATTGGCTGCCGCCTGGAGTTGAAGGCCTGGAGTGGCGCACCCCGCTGGTGAATACTGCCGTGCTGATTTCAAGCTCCGGCACGATCATGCTGGCCGAGCACTTCAAGGCCCGCGAGAGGCTCTGGCTGTTCCGTGGCTTCTGGCTGCTGACGATGCTGATGGGCGGCTACTTTCTGGTCGGTCAGGCTGTGGAGTGGCATGGCCTTGCCTTTGGCTTTGACTCAGGCACCTTCGGCGGTACCTTTTACCTGCTCACAGGCTTCCATGGCCTGCATGTGGCTACCGGCATCCTGCTGATGACCATCATGCTGATCAAGTCGTTCATCCCTGGCAATTACGTCGGGGGTGAGCAGGGCGTTCAGGCCACATCCCTGTTCTGGCACTTTGTGGATGTGATCTGGATCATTCTCTTTCTGCTGATCTACGTGTGGCAGTAATCGGACCTGTTTCATGTCTGGAGTGATTTCATGATCATCGACGACCAGCATTACGATGTGATCGTGATTGGTAGCGGTGCCGCCGGAGGCACCCTGGCCGGTCATTTGGCTTCTGCCGGTAAGGCCGTGCTGCTGCTCGAGCGCGGTGGAGCGATGCCCCTGGCCGATCAGAATGTCGCCGATGTCGATCTGTTCCGCAAGGATCGTTATCACCCTGGTGAGCAGTGGTTCGGTACCGATGGCGATCCCTTCTCGCCGCAGACGATCTACGCTCTCGGCGGGAATACCAAGATCTGGGGCGCCGTTCTGCAGCGGATGCGCGAGCGCGAGTTCGGCCCGCTGGCGCTGCAGGAGGGCCCCGTGCCCAGCTGGGAGATCGGCTATGCCGATCTGGCGCCTTACTACGAGCGGGCTGAGGAGCTGTACCGGGTGCATGGCCAGGCTGGCATCGACCCCACCGAACCTCCCCGCCGCGGCGACTATCCCTTCAAGCCACGGCCGATCGAGCCGTTCATGCAGGAGCTCCGCGCCGCCCTCGAGCGCTGCGGCAACCACCCCTTCGATCTGCCCCTGAGTTGGTCGGAGTCCACCAGTGATCCCACTGGCGATGCCGAGCTTTTCGGCGTGGAGCCCGCGCGGGCGGCTGCCCGAGTCCGCATCCGTGAGCGGGCCCGGGTGCGGCGGCTTCACGTGAATCCAACTGGTCGCGAAGTGCGCGGTGTGGAGGCGGAGATCGAGGGGACCAGCTGGTTGTTCAGTGCCAATGCTGTTGTGCTTGCTGCCGGTGCGATCAACAGCGCCGAAATCCTGCTGCGTTCGGCGACTGAACATCACAGCCGTGGCTTGGCCAATGGCTCCGATCAGGTTGGCCGCAACCTGATGAAGCATCAGCTCACTTCGGTGATTCAGTTGGCGGCGGAACCCAATTCCGGCCGTTATGGACGCAGCCTAGGCATCACCGACTACTACTGGGGTGACAGCAATGTCAGCGTCCCCCTCGGGGCGATCCTCAGCGGTGGTGGTGTGCTGCAGGACGCGCTGTTTGCCGAGTCGCCACCGGTGCTGTCGCTGGTGACCAAGTTGCTACCGAGCTTCGGCCTCGAGCAGCTGGCGTCCCGTTCGGTTGCCTGGTGGGCCAGCAGCGCCGTGAGGCCCGATCCCCACAATCGCCTAACACTGCGCGGCAATCATCTTCAGATTCATTACCTGCCGAATAACCGGGAGGCTCACGACCGACTGGTTTATCGCTGGATCGACACCCTCAAGCAGATGGAGGCCGATCCTCTCTGTCATGTCGTCAAGCCCGCGCCAACCCACCCTCGCGGTGAAGCACCGCTCACCGTGATGGGCAGCGTCTGCGGCACCTGCCGGATGGGTTCCAACCCCGCCACCTCTGTCGTGGATCTTCAGGGCCGCTGCCACGAGCTGGCCAATCTCTGGATCGCCGACGCCAGTGTCTTCCCCAGCTGTCCGTCGGTCCCGATCGGCCTCACCGTGATCGCCAATGCCCTGCGCATCGGTGACCAAATGCTTGCCACTCTCTGACCCTCGCTGGCCACCCCAACGACCATGGACCAGTCCACCCGGTCTGATACCACCTCATTCCAGGAATCGGAGCTGCGCCGCATGGCGGAGCGGGATCATGAGGGGATTCCCTGGGATCTCTGGGGCAGTTATCTGCCGGAGCGTCAGTGGGGCACGGTGCGCGAGGACTATTCCGAAGATGGCAACGCCTGGCGCTCCTTTCCCCACGACCATGCCCGCTCCCGCGCCTACCGCTGGGGTGAGGATGGACTGCTCGGCATCTGTGACAGCCAGTGCCGCCTGTGTTTCTCGCTGGCCCTGTGGAATGGTCTGGATCCGATTCTCAAGGAACGGCCCTTTGGCCTGGCCAATGAGGAAGGTAATCATGGGGAAGATATCAAGGACTACTACTTTCATATCGCCAACACTCCCACCCACAGCTTCATGCGGGGGCTTTACAAGTACCCGCAGCAGCGTTTCCCCTATGAGGATCTGATCGCTGAGAACGGCCGGCGCAGCCGCGATCAGCCGGAGTATGAGCTTGTCGATACCGGCATCTTCAATGAGAGTCGCTACTTCGATGTGTTCATCGAGTATGCCAAGGCCTCTGCCGATGATATCGCCATCCGCATCCGAGCCATCAATCGTGGGCCTGATTCCGCGCCGCTGACGCTGCTGCCTACCCTATGGCTCCGCAACACCTGGTCCTGGGGCTACCCGGATGAGCATGAGCGGCCGATGCAGCTGCAGGGGGATGTGCTGCAGGCTGAGGCCGGCGGCGGCCTCGGGGCCTATCAGCTGCGCTGCGCGGAGGCCGGCCCCTGGATCTTCACCGACAATGAGACCAACAGTGAGCGTCTCTATCAGCAGCCCAACGATCGTCCCTATCAGAAGGACGGCTTCCATCGTTATCTGATCGAGGGCGAACAGGCTGCGATCAACCCTGCCCAGCGGGGCACCAAGGCGGCCCGATTGCTGCAGCGCGTGCTCCAGCCCGGTGAGCTGTGGCAGGTGGAGCTGCGGCTCAGCGGCCCGGCTTCGGATCCTGGTCCCGAGCCCTTTGGCGCAGCGATGGCGTCGCTGTTCAGCAACCGTGAACAGGAGTGGTCTGATTTCTTTGCCAGCCGTGTGCCCCACCTCTCCGAGGAGGACCGTCTGATCCACAGCAGCGGTGCCGCCGGTCTGCTCTGGTGCAAGAAGTATTACGGCTGGAGCGTCTGGCGCTGGCTGCAGGGCGATCCAACGGCCGATGCCCCACCGCCGCAGCGTTGGCGCACCGACAACGCCGGTTGGCAGCGCCTGCATGCCCATGACGTCATCTCGATGCCCGATGCCTGGGAATACCCCTATTTCTGTCAGTGGGATCTGATGTTCCATGCGGTGGCCTTCGCCGTCTTTGATCCGGCCACGGCCAAGAATCAGTGCAATCTGCTGCGCTCGCCCCATTACACAGCTCCCAGCGCCCAGACCCCTGCCTATGAATGGGCCCTTTCGGATCCGAACCCACCGATTGGCGCCTGGGCTGCCCTGCGCATTTTTCAGATCGATCGCAAGAGCAGTGAGGAGCCTGATCTGCCGTTCCTGCGGGCTGCTCTGCGCAAGCTGATTCTGGAGTATGGCTGGTGGGCAAACCGCAATGACCGTTCTGGCGACTCTCTTTTTGAAGGTGGTTTTCTTGGCCTCGATAATATTGCTGTCTTTGACCGTCGCTACCCGCTGGCTGATGGCAGCCGGATCGAGCAGTGTGATGGCACGGCCTGGATGGCCTCCCTCAGTCTCAATCTATTGAATATCAGCATAGAGCTTAGTCGTGAGGAGCCGGAGTATGTTGATATCTGTGAGCGCTTCGTCTACGACTTTGTGCAGCTGGCGCTGACGCTCAATCGCCCCGGTAACCGTGGTTATCTGAACTGGGATGAGCAGGATGGTTTTTACTATGACGTGATCAAGCGGCCTGATGGCAGTACTGAATATCTGCGCAGTCGTTCCGTGTCTGGCTTGATTCCTCTTCTGGCTGTGGCCAGCTTTGATGTGGATACGGTGAAGAGGCTACCTGTTCTTGATGTCACGCAGAGCCTCGGCTGGTTCCTGCGCGAGCACTCCAATCCGGCCTGGATGGTTGAGAACCTTGGCCAGTGGCATAACGACCGCCTGCTCCTCACCCTGGTACCGGAGTCGCGCCTGCGCCGCATCTGCCAACGCCTGTTTGATGAGGATGAGTTCCTCTCCCCCTACGGCATCCGCGCCCTGTCCAAGGTGTATGGGGAGCACCCCTACAGCTTCACCGAGGGAGCTGACAGCCAGACCCTGGCCTACAGCCCTGCCGACAGCCCTGTCGCCATGTTCGGCGGCAATTCAAACTGGCGGGGTCCGGTCTGGATGCCGATCAACTTCCTGTTGATCGAAGCATTGCAGAAATTCGGTCATTACTACGGCGATACCTTCAAGGTCGAATTTCCCACCGGCTCCGGTCGCTGGATCACCCTCTGGGATGCCTCGCTCCAGCTTCAGCACCGCCTCGTCAATCTGTTCCGCCGCGGCGGCGATGGCCGTCGTCCGTTCAATGGCGATGTGCCCCTGTTCCAGGACGATCCGCACTGGCGTGATCTGATCCTGTTCAACGAGTATTTCCATGGCGACAATGGCCGAGGCGTGGGCGCCAGTCATCAGACCGGCTGGACGGCGATGGTCTGCAAGATGATCAATCAGCTCAGTCGTTATCCGGTTGAACCGATCAGCTGAGCGGTTTCCGCGGGTCCTGCCGTACCGGTGTGGTGGCTTGCACCGCCTGCATGCTTGCGCCAGAAAACAATCACAGCCTGCGGACAAATCAGCCCGGCGTTTCTAGCTTGTAGTCAACGACGCGCCTGCCGTGAACAGCCTTCAAGACCTCGGCCAGCTTCAGAAACCGGAGACCAGCCACTTCGATGTGATCATCATCGGCAGCGGTGCCGGTGGCGGCACCCTGGCACGGGTGCTGGCCCCCACCGGTCTGCGCATCCTGATCCTGGAGCGTGGCGACTGGCTGCCCCAGGAGCCCCAGAACTGGGATGCTGAAGAGGTGTTTCAGAACAACCGCTACCTCTCACGCGACATCTGGTACGACGGCAAGGGCAATCCCTTCCAGCCCGGCAGCCACTATTTTGTTGGTGGTGCCACCAAGATGTACGGCGCCCACCATTTCCGCCTGCGCCAGCGCGATTTTGAGCGGCTGGAGCATCGCGATGGCATCTCACCGGCCTGGCCGCTGCGCTACAGCGACTTTGAGCCCTGGTATCAGCGTGCTGAAGAGATGTATCACGTTCACGGCTTGCGTGGCGAAGACCCCACCGATCCCCCCAGCTCCGCGCCCTATCCCCATCCACCGATCAGCCATGAACCACGCATTCAAAAGCTGGCTGATGATCTTCGCAGTGCCGGACTACATCCCTTCCATGCGCCCAGTGGCGTGATGCTTGATGAGGGCAACATGCCCTATAGCCGTTGCCGGCGCTGCAATAACTGTGATGGTTTTCCCTGCCTTGTGCACGCCAAGGGTGATGCCGAGGTGTGCGGTGTGAGGCCGGCTCTGGCGGCGAATGCCCAGGTCTTCCTGCTGACCCGTGCTGAAGTGAAGCGCCTCCATACCGATGCGACTGGGACCACGGTTGCCAGTGTTGAGTTGGTTCACAATGGAGAAAGACTGCACTACTCTGCTGATCTTGTTGTTGTCAGCTGTGGTGCCGCTAACACGGCACGGCTGCTGTTGATGTCAGCGAATGACAAGCATCCTCGCGGTCTGGCCAATGGTTCTGATCAGGTGGGTCGCAATTACATGTTCCATAACAGCAAGGCTGCGGTGGCACTCTCCCATGAGCCCAATCCAACGGTGTTCCAGAAAACGATCTCGATCAATGATTGGTATTTCGGTGATGCCGATTATGATTACCCGATGGGTAATATCCAGATGACCGGTAAGACCCGTGGCGCGATCATGAAGGGTTACGCGCCGTTGGAAACATTCCTGATGCCAGGCTGGTCGATGGATCAGATCGCTGCCCATGCTCTCGACTTCTGGATCACCACTGAAGATCTACCCGACCCGAACAACCGTGTGACGGTTGATGCGGCTGGACATATTCATCTCAATTACACGGTCAACAACCAGACCTCTGCTGATCGTCTCTGGGGTCGTCTGCAGGGAATGCTCGACAAGCTCTATCTCAGGAAGCATCTGATCGAGCGGCAGATCTACGTCAAGAACCCAATGGGTATCGCAGCTGTCGGCCATCAGGCTGGCACCTGCCGCTTCGGTACAGACCCCGCCAGCTCCGTGCTCGATGTGAACTGCAAGGCCCACGAGCTCGACAACCTCTATGTCGTCGACACCAGCTTCTTCCCCAGTATCGGTGCTGTGAACCCTTCGCTCACGGCGATTGCCAATGCCCTGCGCGTCGGCGAACACCTCAAGGAGCGACTGGCGGTGAGGGCTTGAGGCTCAGTCTGAATGGCAGCCTCAGCCCGAGCCGCGGCTGCCATTCAGATTCCCAGCGCAAGCCGCAGCAGATCGGCGATCAGCAGGTTGTCAAGCGAGAGGAAGCCACCACCGCATCCCATCAGTACGGCACACATCACCACATACATCGCCGCTTTTTCCCAGCTGGGCGGTTCGCCGGTCCCCATCGGGCCGGCGTAGTCGCCATCGGGGATCAGGTACGGATCGGGGGCGATGAATGGGAAACCACTGCGCATCTCCAGCAGCATCGCGTAGGCCATGGAGACCAGGATCGCCAGCGCCGCCAGAGGTGTCAGCAGCCCGATGATCAGGGCGATGCCACCGGCCCACATTGATGCGGCCGAGAGGAAACAGAGCCAGGCCGGCGTCTGCAGCATGCCGGCCCAGGTCCGCAGGTTGCGCAGCTTCGGCCAGCCGTGGCGGATGAAGCAGACACCCACGAACACTCGAAGCAGTAGCAGTGCTGACTGGGCCAGGTCTGAGGGAGCTGCGGGTACCAGCAGTTCCACAACAGTGACGTCCATCGATTCGACCGGGAGGGCAGTGATTGCAAGCTAGGTCGAGAGTCGTGATTCGGCAGCGTTCTAACGGCTGTTACTGACCAGCTGCAGGACATGCCCATCCGGGTCACGGATCTGCAGGCCGTATCGGAACCCGAGTTGCTGCGCCTGGCTTTCAGAGAGTTGGAGAGGCCCTGCGAGCCGAAGGCCGGCGAATGCCTCCACCCGTTCGGCGATTGCATCGAGATCGCTCACCTCCATCCGGATCTGCCAGTGGGCTGCATCGGCGGCCGACTGATCGGGCGGCAGGGGACGACCACCCGCGGGTTGTTGATAGTTCAGACACTCGATGCCTGGTCCCTGGGGGCAGCGAAGGCTCGTGATGCGCACCCGGGTGTCGCTCAGTCCATCGAGATGGTCCTGTTCGCTGCCGCTGTTCGTGCCATCCCCGCCGAGCTGGAGACCCAGCAGGTCGCTGTAGAACGCGCGGCTGCGGGGCGTATCGGCGATGGCGATCGCGCTGTGGTCGATTCCCAGAACTGCAGAGCCCGCCCCGTTGGCCTCACCGCCGATCGCCATGCTCCTGCCCTGATGCCAGCGGGCCTCACCCTTGTCCGGCGGGAACTGCAGCAACTCCAGGCAGTGCCCCTCGGGATCGTGGAACTTATAGGCCTGGATTCCTGCGGCGGCCTGGTTCCAGGCCGGCAGGGTCTGCGGTGCGCGTGAGATCGGCCGCAGGCTGCCGGCGCTCACGGCGGCCTGGATCGGTGCGGCAGCGGCGCCCATCTCGGCTACCACCAGACAGATGTGCTGGAACCAGAGATCGCAGCTGCGCGAGTCGGTGGGGATCGTTCGGCCTGCCCTCACTCCCGGCCCCGCCTCCAGCACCTGCATCAGCTCCAGGGTTTCAGCACCGATCTGAAGCTGCAGCAATCTGAGGCGGCTGCCTGGCAATCCCACCAGCTCCGCATAGGAGTCACCCTCGATGGTGATCTCCTGGACCGGCTGGAATCCCAGATGGCTGCGGTAGAACGTCGCCAGTGCATCGGCACTGCGGCAGCTGAAGCCGATGCTGCGGATCAGAGGATGCTCGCTGGTTGTGCTCATGGTCTGGCTTCGCTGCAGAGAGCTGTGAACACGTCGACGCCAGCGGCGGCGATGGCGGCATCCACGTCGGGCGTCATTCCGGAGACGCCAATGGCTCCGAGCGGTTGGCCCTGGCATAGCAAGGGCACCCCGCCGCCCATGGCGGCCACCGGTTGGCTGAGCAGCATCGCCAGCTGCAGCAGCGCTGCTCGCTCGCCGTTGATCGCTCGCTCCTGATCGGCACTGGGCCTGCCGGTGAGGGCCGCCATGCGCGCCTTGGCTGCGGCCACCTCTGCACTGGCGGCATTGGCGCCATCGAGCCGCACCAGGCGCAGTAGATGACCGCCTCCATCGCAGAGGGCGATGGTTACGGCGGCACTGCGCAACTGTGCCTCGGCTGCCGCTCCAGCGACGATCCGCTCCGTATCGGCGCCATCGAGTTGGTATGTGGGTTGCATTGTCTCCTCAAACCCAGACGATCCGCATCAGCCAGAGGTGGCCCTTCAGTTCCACGCCTGCGGCGATTGGCTCCAGGTCTTCCGGCGGGAGCCGAAGCGTTGCCTCCGCCTGATGCTTCACCAGGTCGGCGCCGCTGAAGGCGTAGCCCATGCTGGTACCGAGCTCGGCGATGGCATTGAGATTGGTGCAGGCACTGACGCGCTTGAGCAGGTCAGGATCGCCCTTGACGGTCTGCAGGAAGCTCTCGAGCTGGGGATTGGCCATGGCGTTGGTCCAGGTCGGGGTCTGGGCGTGAGCCCTCAGGGGAGGGCAGCGCCGCGGGTGTTGGTGAACAGGGCGTAGAGCGCCGTTGAGGCGCACAGGAACAGGCGGCTGCGGTAGCGGTCGCCGAAGCAGAGGTTGGAGACCTGACGCGGCACCAGCACCTTGCCCAGCAGGGTGCCGTCCGGTGCGAGCACATGAACGCCGTCAGCGGCACCACACCAGAGGTTGCCGTGTTCATCGACGCGGAAGCCATCGGCCCAGCCCGGTGTGATCGCGTGGAAGATCTCACCGCCGCTCAGGCTGCGGCCATCGCGGCTCAGCTGGCGGGCGGCGCCGGCACATCCGGACCCAGCTGCACCAGCATCAGCACCGCTGGTTGATCGCCGACGGTCCAGGAGCGATGACCGCGGCGTTCATCGCGTTCACGGGTGTTCATTGAGTCGCCGGCCGCCGGCCTCTTGCACCAGGGTGGTGATGGTGCCGTCGTGCTCATGACGCGTCAGGCAGCGGGTGCGGTGGTGGCACTGGATCAGTCGGCCCTGCAGGTCGCGGGCCTGGCCGTTGGCGAAATCGGATGGCTCCAGGAAGGTGCTGATGCCGTGCCGTTCACTCCAGCGCAGGGTGCGGTTGCTGGGAATGTCGTTGAACAGCAGGCACTGGTGGTCGCCGAACCAGACCGGTCCTTCCAGCCAGCGGAACCCGTCCGCCAGCAGTTCCAGCTCGGCATTGAACAGCACCAGATCCGCGAAGCGCGGGTCGTGGCTTTCGAGGAAGTTTGGGAGCGGTGCCATCGCTCTTCAGGAGAAATAGCCCGGTGGCGCCTGCATCCAGGCATCATCATTGCGCTGCACGATCAACTGCAGGCAGGGTTCATCCCCAACCTGGCCGGAGAGATGCCCCCAGCGGCCATCGCTGAGCTTGCGACAGTGCTGATCTCCGCCAAAACTGAACTCCCCTGGGCCGAAGATGTGGCGTTCACCGTCCATGCTCTCCACGAACCAGGAGCCGCTGAGCACGAAAATCCACTTGGGCACGCGATTCTCATGCCATTCCCCCAGCCAGCCCACCGGCAGCAGGGTCAGAAGACTGTTGCCTTCCTCCATCAAGGGCGCACTCCACTGGGGGGCGACCCCAGGATTGAGGGGGGATGAGACAAGGTCCTTGAACCGGCAAAGGGTCTGACGGCTGATGCCATCAGCGCCGGTCCAGAGGTGCCAGTAGGTCTTCGGTTCGGGGGCCACGCGCGAGGGATCGTCCATGGGTCGATGAAGGACAGCGATTCAGCGTTGTGATCGCAGGCTGGATAGCCCAGCCCGGCCTGGCTTCTCGCATCCGATGGCATCGGAAACCCGTTGGCGGGGGAGTCCTCCATGTCGGGATGTCGCTGCCATGGGAGCACTCCAGGCTGTCTGCATTCAAGCTAGGCAGGCCAGCTCAGGTGAAGCTGTGTTGTCATGGATCAACGTGATCCTGGTCGTGAGTGGCCGATCTCCGTCCGGGTGCGGTCTGCGGGCGTGTTACAGCTGGCTGACGATCTTATCGGGTGTCGTTAGTTTCGGCCTGATTCCCTTCACCGCTCTAGGCCCCGTGCCATGACCCAGGTCAATCCCTACGCCCTTGAAACCCTTTCCAATTTTCTTAAGGGCAAGGTGATCATCGTCACCGGTGGTAACAGCGGCATCGGTAAGGCCATTGTCGAGACAGTCGCTCGCCTGGGTGCCCGGGTGGTGATCGACTACCGCTCCCATCCCGAGGCCACCGAGGCGCTCGAGCAGGAGATCGGTGAGCTCGGCGGCAGCAGCTTCGGGGTGCAGGCGGATGTGGGCAAGCTCGATGATCTGCAGCGCCTGGTGCAGGCGGCCGTGGATCGCTACGGCCGCCTCGACGTGATGGTGAACAACGCCGGTATCGAGACGCGCACCTCGATCCTCGATACCACCCCTGAGGACTTCGACAAGGTGCTCAACGTCAACCTGCGTGGTGTGTTCTTCGCCACCCAGTACGCCGCCAAGCAGATGATCACCCAGGGCGGTGGCGGTCGCATCATCAATATCTCCTCGGTGCATGAGGACTGGCCGATGCCCAACAACACGCCCTATTGCGTGGCCAAGGGCGGCGTGCGCATGCTCACCCGCACCGCCGGCGTCGAGCTGGCCCCGCAGGGGGTCACGATCGTCAATGTCGGCCCCGGTGCGGTGGCCACGCCGATCAACGACTCGACGATGAACAATCCCGAGCTGCTGGCCAGGCTCAACGCCGCCATCCCCATGGGGCGCATGGCCCAGCCCGAGGAGATCGCCCGGGTGGTGGCCTTCCTGTGCAGCGACGCCGCCAGTTACATCACCGCAACCAGCATCTTTGCGGACGGCGGCATCATGCAGAGCAGCCCTGGCCTGTGAAGCTGACGCGCCGATCGCTGCAGCAGATCCGTCATCGCCACCTGGGCTATCGGATCACGCTGGTGGTGGAACTCCTGTTGCTGGCTCTGCTGCCCCTGGCGCAACGGGTGCCCTGGCTGCTGTCCCTGCAGCTCTGCATCCTGGCGATCGTTCTGGTCGGCACCGTCACCCGCTACTCCCCCCTGCGCTCCACCCGGCCCCTGGTCTACGGCCTGGGTGCGCTGGCTGTGACGCTCGAGTTGATCTGGCATGGCGCCTTGCTCTGGGCGCCGGCTGTCGGGCGCTGGCTCACCCTGCCCCATGTGGCGGTGTGGGTGCTGTTCCTGCTGGTGGCGGTGGTGCGCAAGGTCAAGACGCTGATCCTTGAGCCGTTCGTCACCATTTCGGTGGTGCTGGGGGCGGCCTCCGGCTATTTCCTGGTGGGTATTGCCGGCGGTGTTCTGCTGACGGCCCTGTGGGTGCTGCATCCGGCCGGCTTCTCCGTCAGTGCGCTGCCGCTGCTGTCGCAGGGCGCCGGCCACGGCGTGGACAACACGCTGGCGGTGGCCCCGGCCCTGATGGCATCCGCCTATGGCCTGCTCACCACCGTCGGCACCGATGTGCTGGCTCCGCGCGATGTCGGTGCCCAGGTTCTGGCCTATGCGATCACGATTGCCGGTCAGCTGTACGTGGCGATCCTGATCGCCCTGATCCTCGGGCGGGTGCATCGGCGTCTGCTCTGAATGGAGCGCTCTGGCAATCGCCGCATCTGGCCGCGCCATCATGGGGCGATTCGCTGAACTGGTGGCGCTGCCGATGGCTCGCGAGCGGATCTCTGCCCTGCTGCGCCAGCTGCTCCAGCTGGCGGTTCTCGGTCTTCTGGTCGGCGTGGCCTGCTGGCCGTTCAACCTGCTCGACCGCTGGCAGGACGCCCTGCTGCATCAGCTGCCCTCCTTCAGTGGCCAGCCCTGGCGTCCTGACACGGTGCTGCTGGCCTGCTCGCCGCTGCTGGCGGTGCCCCTGCTGCTGGTGCTGCAGCGCGGTGTCTGGTCTGCCGGCGCCGGATCGGGCATTCCCCAGACCATGGCCAGCGTCGAGGAGCCCAGCGAGGCACCGCGACTGCTGGGCCCCTGGCCGACGCTGCAGCGCCTGGGCCTGTGGGCCATCGCCACCCTCAGCCTGCTGCCGCTGGGACGCGAGGGCCCGGTGGTTCAGGTGGGCGCCGCCGTTGCCCAGGGGCTGCGGCGCCGCTTCCCACGCCTTCTCGCCGATCTCGAACAGGCCGATCTGCTCGCGCTCGCCGCCGGGGCCGGCCTGGCCGGCGGCTTCGACACACCGCTGATGGGGGTGGTGTTCATGGCCGAGGAGTTCACCGGCCGCTTCGCGGCCAGGTTGATCTGGCCTGCCCTGGTGATCTGTGGCGTGGCGGCCGCCTTCAGCAACCTCACCGGCCAGCCGGAGTTCGCCCTCGGCACCCTCGGCGTTGAGCCGGTCGAGCTGATGCAGGTGCTGTGGGCACTGCCGATCGGTGTGCTGGGTGGTCTGCTCGGGGCCGGTTTCGGCCTGCTGCTGCTGGCCTGCACCCGCCGGTTCATCGGCCTGGCCCGCCGTTGGCCGCTGCCGCTCGGCCTGCTGCTGGGCGCCCTGCTGAGCCTGTTCCTGCTGGTGAGCGGTGGGGCCAGCGGCGGCGATGGCGAAGCGCTGATGGGTCAGCTGATCGCCGGCGATCATCCCCACGGGCTGCTGGCCAGCGGCCCCCTAAGCGATCTGCTCACGCTGCTGGTGCGGGTCGTCGGTCCGGCCCTGGCCCTCGGTGCCGGGATCCCGGGTGGCCTGATCGATCCGGCCTTCAGCTTCGGTGCCCTGTTGGGCCAGGGACTGGGGGCGTTGGTGGGCCTGTCCGGCCTTGGCCTGGCCCTGGGAATGGTGGCCGGCCTGGCCGGCGCCACCCAGCTGCCGGTGATGACGGTGCTGTTCGCTCTGCGCCTCGCTGGCGATCAGCAGCTGCTGCCGGGGATGCTGGTGGCGTCGGTGCTGGCGGCCTTCGTCAGCCGGTTGCTGGTGGCGCAGCCGATCTATCACGCCCTGGCGGCGGTGACCCGTTCATCCGAGCCCTGAGCGGCTGGAGGGGCCGCGGCCCCGGCTCCGTCCGTGATCACCAGGGCTGAGCGTTCGCGGGTCACGATCGCCCACAGCCACTTGGTCAGCAGGGTGATGCGGTTCTCGCTGTTGGGCATGAAGGCCAGATGGGCCAGGCCCCAGAGCAGCCAACCCAGGGGCCCGCTCACCTTGAATCCGCGCAGATCGGCGACGGCGAACAGCGGGCCGATCACGGCCATGCTGCCGAAATCGCTGAACACAAACGGTGCATGGCTCTGCCCCTGGCTCCTGGCGAGGATGTCCTGGGCCACCCAGCCGCCCATCTGCACCGCCGGACCCGCCATGCCGGGCAGGGGTTTGCCGTTCGCAGTGTGGCTGTAGCTGCAGAGATCACCCACCACGCGGATCTCCGGGTGGCCGGCGATTGAGAAATCCGGTTCAACGATCACGCGGCCGCCGCGGTCGGCGCTGCAACCGGTGCGCTCCACCAGCAGCGTGCCCAGCGGTGAGGCGGTGACGCCGGCGGTCCAGCAGACGGTGCCGGCTTCAAGCACCCGTTCGCCATCGGCTGTGCCCACTACCACCCGACCGGCCTCGATCGACTGAACGCGCCCGCCCAGCAGCAGTTCCACGCCGGTCTGCAGCAGCCGATCACCGGCCGCCCTGGAGAGCTGAGGATCCATCGCCCGCAGCACCCGATCGCCTGGGTCCACCAGCGTCACCTTGCACCTGGAGGGATCCAGCTGCTTGAAATCGCGCTCGAGGGTATGGCGCATCAGGTCGTTCAGGGAGGCGGCCAGCTCGCAACCGGTGGGGCCGCCGCCGATCACCACGACCGATTGCAGAAACTCCCGGCGCACGGGGTCCGGCGTCTGTTCAGCCTCCTCCAGGGCGGTGAGCACCTGGCGGCGGATCGTGGCGGCATCCTCAAGGGTCTTCATTGGTGTGGCGAATGGCCGCCACTCGTCATGACCGAAGTAGCTGCTGCCGGCGCCGGCAGCCACGATCAGATGGTCGTAGCGGTAGCGACGATCGTTGAAGATCACCTCCTTCCGCTCGACATCCAGGTCGACGACGTTGCCCATCAGCACCTGGATATTGGGGGCCTGGCCCACCATCTGTCGCAGGGGTGAAGCCACGTCGGCCTGCGAGACCAGGCCTGAAGCCACCTGATAGAGCAGCGGCTGAAACAGGTTGAAGTTGCGACGATCGATCAGGGTGACCCGCACGGTCTTGCCGGCCAGCACATGCGCTGCCCTGAGGCCGGCAAAGCCACCGCCGACGATCACCACGTGGGGGGCATCACGCAGCAGATCCGATGGGGGGCTGAGCTCCAGAAAGAACCGTTCGGGCGCCATGGTGGCCAGGCAATGGCTTCACGCTAGGGAGATCTGCTGAGTCGTCAGCCTGGTTGTCAGCGCTTGATGGGGGCCTGTCACCCTGCGGCTTGACGGTTGCAGGGATCCCACGGCTGCATGCCTCAACGGCTGGATGCCTCAACGGCGGCCGAACAGTTCTTCCC
>RFPK01000141.1 GCA_009926195.1 Synechococcaceae bacterium WB4_1_0192
TCGCCCTGCCCCTGGCCCTGGTGGGCCTGCTGGATGATCGCCACAACCTGCCGGCCCGCTGGCGCTACGGCGTGCAGCTGTTCACCGCCGCCCTGCTGCTCGCCCCCCTCGGCCTGCCCTGGCTGGCCTGGCCCCTGCTGCTGCTCGCGATCACCGCGGTGATCAACTTCACCAACTTCATGGACGGCCTCGATGGCCTGGTGGCCGGCTGCATGACCGTTGCCCTCAGCGCTGCGGCCCTGCAGCTCGCGGCGCCCTGGCCCCTCTGGGCCCTGGTGGGAGCCCTGCTCGGCTTCCTGATCTGGAACTGGTCGCCCGCCAGGGTGTTCATGGGCGATGTGGGCAGCACCTTTCTCGGGGCCGTGTTCGCGGGCGTGGTGCTCCAGGCCCCCGGCTGGCCCGAGGCCCTCGGGCTGCTGCTCGTGGCCACACCTCTCCTGGCCGACGCCTGCCTCTGCGTGCCCCGCCGCCTCCTGGCCGGGCAGCCGATCTGGCAGGCCCACCGGCTGCATCTGTTTCAGCGCCTGCACCAGGCCGGCTGGTCCCATGCCCGGGTTGCCGGCCTCTACATCGCAGCCACCACGGTGCTGGCGATCGCCCTGCTGCTCGGCGGCTGGCGGTTCGTGCTCCCCCTGGCCCTGGCGGAGCTGCTGCTGGGGTTCTGGTTGGATCAACGGGTGGCCCTGCCGTTTGCGCTGGCCTCCAAGGCTTCAGCCAGGGCTTGACAGGAGCTGTTCCGATGCCGTTCCGACCGATCACCACCAGGCTGCTGCGCCTCGAACCCCTCAGCCGCCGCCTGCTGCTGATCGCCGCCGATGCCCTGGTGATCCCCCTGGCGGTGTGGCTCAGTTTCTGGCTGCGCCTGGCCGATCCCCTCAGCAGCAACTTCCTGCAGAGCCTCTGGCTGCTGCCGGCCGCCTTGCTGATCGGTCTGCCGCTCTACGCCATCACCGGTCAGTACAAGGGGCTCACCCGCTATGTGGGCAGCCTGGCCCTCTACCGCCTGGCAGGCCGCAATGGCCTGCTGGTGCTGCTGCTGGCCCTCGCCGGCATCATGCTGCAGCTCCCCATGCCGCCCCGCAGCAGCTGGCTGTTGCTGTGGCTGCTGCTCACCGGCCTCACCGGCACCCTGCGCTTTGCCTTGCGCGATGTCCTGCTCAACCTGCAGGTGCGCCCCCGCCATGCCCTGATCCGGGTTGCCATTTATGGCGCCGGTGCTGCCGGTGGCCAGCTCGCCGCTGCCCTGCGCCTCGCCGGGGGGCACAGCGTTGAGCTCTTTCTCGATGATGCGGTCCATCTCTGGCGCCGCGACATCAACGGCATTCCGATCCGTTCGCCGCAGGCCCTCAGCCAGGCCCTCGGCAGCATCGATCAGGTGTTGCTGGCCATTCCTTCCCTCAGCCGTAGCCAGCGCCGCCGCATCGTCGATGCGCTGCAGCCCTTCGGCATCCCGGTGCTGCAGGTGCCTTCGGTGGAGGAGATCACCAGCGGCAGGGCCCGCATCGATGCCCTGCGGCCCATCGTCATTGAGGAGCTGCTCGGCCGTGATGCCGTGCCGCCAGATCCGCGCCTGCTCGGCCCTGGCATCTCGGATCAGGTGGTGCTGGTGAGCGGTGCCGGTGGCTCAATCGGCGCTGAGCTCTGCCGTCAGATCCTGCAGCTGCAGCCGCGACGTCTGGTGTTGTTGGAGCGGAGCGAACCCAGCCTCTATGCGATCGAGCAGGAGCTGCGCTCCACCCTGCCTGCTGCTGTGGAGCTTGTCGCCGTGCTCGGCAGCGCGGCCAATCGCCCACTGGTTGAGCGGGTGATGCGCGAGCAGGTCGTGCAGGCGGTATTCCATGCCGCGGCCTACAAACATGTCCCGCTGGTGCAGGCCAACCCCCTGGCGGGCCTGGCCAACAATGTGCTGGCCACCCAGGTTCTGGCCAGTGCCGCCGTTGCCGCTGGTGTGTCCAGCTTCACGCTGATCTCCACCGACAAGGCCGTCCGCCCCACCAATGTGATGGGTGCCAGCAAGCGGGCGGCCGAACTGGTGATCCAGGCCCTGGCCCAGGAGCTGCCCGCCGCCGGCCCGCGACTGGCGATGGTGCGCTTCGGCAACGTGCTCGGCTCCTCCGGGTCGGTGGTGCCGCTGTTCCGTGAACAGATCGCCAATGGTGGGCCGATCACCCTCACCCACCCCGAGATCATCCGCTATTTCATGACGATCCCGGAGGCGGCCCAGCTGGTGCTCCAGGCCGCCGTTCTCGCTGAGGGGGGCGACCTCTTCCTGCTCGACATGGGTGAGCCGGTCCGCATCAAGGAACTTGCCGAGCAGATGGTGCGGCTGAGCGGCCGCAGCCTGCGCGATGCCCGCCACCCCGATGGCGATATCGAGATCATCTGCACCGGTCTGCGCCCCGGCGAAAAGCTCTACGAAGAGCTGCTGATCGACGCCGACAGCGAAGCCACGGCCCATCCTCTGATCTATCGGGCCCGCGAGCGCGCGCTGCCGCCGGCGCTGGACCGCGCCATCAGTTGGGTGCTCGTCTCGCCGGACATGCACAAGGTGCACCACCGGCGTGAGCAGGTGCAGGAAATACTTGCGCCCGTTGCCCTCGATGCGTTGCTCCGGGTGCGCCGGGCAGAACAGCTGCCGCCGCTGCGGCCGCCGCGAGCGCTGCTGGGCATGGCCGGCTGAGGCTGGGGCTGAAGCGGCTGAGGCAATGCTGCTGCGATCTGGGGCCTGCTCCGACTCGGATCTGCTCACAGGTGTCCTCAGTCTGCCGCCATCGTCGCACCGTGGGGCCCGCATCCGCGACCCACGAAAAAGCCCCACCGTCAGCTGGGCTGCGGTGAGGCTTGGTCTGCAGGTGTGCTGTAGCCGCGTCGATCAGGCCGAACCGACCCCGGTATAGGCGCCGTAGAAGAACAGGCCGACCACGAAGATCACGGCCATGCCGCCGGCGGTGGCCACCAGCCAGAGGGGGAGCACGCCTTCGGTCCAGCGGGAGCGCCACGCCACGGCCGGACGGCCGTCGGGAAGGCGGTCGGGGATCCGGCCGTCAGGCAGATTTGATTTCTTGCCGCTCATCGCGAGGACTCCCGATCAGTTGAAGAAGTAGCTGGTGAACAGAACGCCGGTGACGAACACGAACAGCAGGCCCAGGTACAGGCTGGTGCGATTCAGTTCAACCGGCAGGTTGTTCGGGTTGGGGTTGCGTTGCATGACGGCAGACCTCAGCGACGAATGAACTGCATGGCGGCCAGGGCACCCAGGAAGAAGACCGTGGGAATGCCGAGGGCGTGCACCGACAGCCACCGGACCGTGAAGATCGGGTAGTTGCGGGGGGTTGAGGTGGCGGGAGACTGAGTCATGACTTATTTCAGGCGCTGGTCGAGGGAAGCCTTGGCGTCGTAACGCTGGCTGACCACGGGGGCCTTGGCGTCCTGCGCCTGGAAGTAGGCGTCAGGGCGAGGGGTCCCAAAGGCGTCGTAGGCGAGGCCTGTGGAGACAAACATGAAGCCCGCCAGGAAGATCGCCGGCAGGGTCACGGCATGGATCACCCAGTAACGGATGCTCGTGATGATTTCGAAGAACGGACGTTCCCCAGTGGAGCCGGCAGCCATGGCAGCAAGCGTTCAGCTGGTCGATCTTAAGGGCGTGATGGTGGTCGCCGGGAGCGCGCCGGCGGCTTGGTTACAGAGGGAAAGGTGAAGGGGAGCGGCGAGGCGGCTTCCTGGCCCGCCGCCCCGCGATCGGATCGCCCTCAGCCCACCCAGCGCAGCAGAGAGCCCCGCTCGCCCAGGATGAATCCCTTGCCGTCGGGCAGGAAGCTGATCCGGCTGAAGTTGGTGGGCTGCTCGCTGCCCACCGGGTCCTTCTGCCAGCTCTTGCCGCCGTCCTGGCTCACCAGCAGGGTTCCGCTGCCGCCGCCCAGCCACAGGGCCCCGTTCGGATCCCAGGTCATGTCCAGGTAGCCGTAGCCGTTGGTGATCGGGATCACCGGCTTGCTCCAGTCGTCCGAATTGCTGGCGTCGCCGTTGAAGCGCACCTGGGCGCCGCGGGCCAGCATCCACAGGCCGCCCTCCGGTTGGAAGCCCATCGCCTGCAGACGCTGGCTGCTCACGCGCTGGTGCGGGGTCCACACCGCGTCGCCGGGGTTCCAGGTGGCGAAGAAGTTGCCGAGGCTGCTGACGCTCACATAGCGACCCTCGGGGCTGCGGCGCAGGTCGCGCACGGCGCCGGCGGCGTCCTCCACCTCCGCCTGCCAGGAGTTGCCACCGTCACCGGTGCGGTACACGGCGCCCACGTTGGTGGCCAGTTCGGCGCTGTTGCGGCCCAGGGCCGTGATCAGATAGGGCTCACCCGGCAGCTTGGTGTCGAGGAACAGGCGGCTCCAGCTCTGGCCGGCGTCGTTGCTGTGCAGCAGCAGTCCCGGCTGGCCCACGATCCAGCCCTCATCGCCGCTGAAGTCGATGCTGATCAGCCGGAAGTTCTCCTCCTCCGGCAGATCGAGGGCCCGCTCCTGCCAGCTGGCGCCGCCGTCGCTGGTTTCCAGGATCAGGCGGTTGCTGCCCACCAGGAAGCCGTGGCGGCTATCGCTGAACGCCAGGTCCAGCGGGTTGGATTTGGTGTGGATGTCCACCGGTTGCCAGGGGCTGGCGCTGGCGGCCGGCAGGCCGCTGCTGACGCAGCCGCTCAGCCCCGTGGCCAGCAGCAGCGTGAGGACCAGGGCCCCGACGGAGGAGAACAGGCGTTTCAAGGTTTCGGTGGCGGCGGGATGAACGGGGTGGTGCACTGGATCGTCAGCGCAGCGAGTAGAGGGAGAGGAAGAAGGCGATCGCCAGGGCGAAACCGCCGAAGATCAGCACGTTCTTCTGGCCGGGCGTGAGCTGGTTCACGCCCAGGCCATAGCCGAGGTTCTCCTCGAAACCGCTCGGTTTGTTGCGCGGGCCGATGTCCTTGAACGCCTTCACGGGGCTGCGGCACACCGGGCAGCGGAATCGGCCCGGATCCAGGGCGCTGAATGGCGTCCCGGGGGGCACGGCCAGCTTCTTGATGCCCTCGCCCGGGTCGTACACGAAGCCGCAGCTGCGGCATTCGAATCGGTGGGTGTCGGGATCGTCGAAGGCTGCCGCGGCTTCCGGTGCCGGCTCGCTGCTGTGCTCCATGGCCTGGTCTGGGGCCTGCTCGGGCAGGGGCGCCTCGCTCACGGCGGCATCAGCAATTGGGCGCGACTCTAAGAAGCGGGATCGCTCCCCGCTGCAGCTGTGCCTCCAGCCCAGCCGGCTGCTGCCGGCGTCGACACGGCTGCCATGGCTGGAGGCGTTCAGAATGCAGGGATGAACCGCTCAGCCGACTGGTTGCATCAGGCGCGCGCTGATCTGGCCCAGGCCCAGCTCAGCGCCG
>RFPK01000142.1 GCA_009926195.1 Synechococcaceae bacterium WB4_1_0192
CTACAGCATCGACTTCCGTCGGCCTTCGGTTCTCGCGGCTCGCACCGCCTGCCGAACCTACAGCACAGGCTCTCGCCTTGCTACTGGTCCCTGCATCGCAGCCTCTCGGTTGCGCGCAGTCCAAAACCTTAGCACCACCTCCCGCCAACCCGTCAAGACTCGGGATCGGCATCCTCCAACGCTGTCTCCAGCGTGGTGAGCAGCAGTGCCAGTGCGGCATGGGGATCGAGATCCGGACCACTCACCTGATGAAGCCACTCCCTGGCCATCAGCTCGAGGCGATTGAACAAGGCATTGCCGGACCGCAGGCGTTCCATCAGCAGGTCCACCTGGTGGGCATCGGCATCGGGGTTCGCCGCCACGACGTAGCGGCGGCCGTCATCGCCGACGTAGGTGAGGTTGCCCTGGGCATCGAACACCGGGCCGGCATGGGGCGTGATCGGCTGCTCCTCCATAACGCTCCCCCTGACCCCTTGACCCTGGGTTAGCGCTGACCTGGACAGATCGCAACCAGAACCCAGCCAAAAGCCCCCACCTTCCGGGTTTGACCGGGAAGGTGGGGGCTGCAGACAAGCCTCTCAGCCAGGAGCGATCGGGTGGCCTCAGGCGACCGTGGCCATATGACGCATCAGGTCGATGCACTTGCAGCTGTAACCCCACTCGTTGTCGTACCAGGCGACCAGCTTGACGAAGGTGTCGGTGAGGGCGATGCCGGCACCGGCATCAAAGACGGAGGTGCAGCTCTCGCCGAGGAAATCGGTGCTGACCACCTCGTCCTCGGTGTAGCCCAGGATTCCGGCCATGGGGCCATCGGCAGCGGCCTTCATCGCCGCCTTGATCTCGTCGTAGCTGGCGGGGCGGGCCAGATTGACCGTCAGGTCGACCACCGACACATCCGGGGTCGGCACACGGAAGGCCATGCCGGTGAGCTTGCCGTTGAGCTCAGGGATCACCCGGCCCACGGCCTTGGCGGCGCCGGTGGAGCTGGGAATGATGTTCTGGGCCGCGCCGCGGCCGCCGCGCCAATCCTTCACCGAGGGGCCATCCACCGTTTTCTGGGTGGCGGTGGTGGCATGCACGGTCGTCATCAGGCCGTTGACGATGCCGAAATTGTCGTGCACGACCTTGGCCATGGGCGCCAGGCAGTTGGTGGTGCAGCTGGCGTTGGAGACGATGTCCTGGCCCGCATAGGTGGTGTGATTGACACCCATCACGAAGATCGGCGTGGCGTCCTTGGAGGGGGCGCTCATCACCACCCGCTTAGCGCCGGCGTTGATGTGGGCGCGGGCCGATTCATCGGTGAGGAAGAAGCCGGTGCTCTCCAGCACGTACTCGGCGCCCACGTCGCCCCACCTGAGGTTGTTGGGATCGCGCTCGGCGGTGATGCGGATCGCCTTGCCGTTGACGACCAGCTGACCGTTCTCCACGGCCACCTGACCCTGGAAGCGGCCGTGGGTGGAGTCGTAGCGGAGCATGTAGGCCAGATACTCCACGTCGATCAGGTCGTTGATGGCCACGACTTCGACATCCGGCAGGGTGACGGCACGGCGGAAGGCCAGACGGCCGATGCGACCGAAGCCGTTGATGCCGATGCGGATGGTCATGGAAGCGGGCCCCGACGCTGGGGTAATGGCAGCCATTCACCTTAGGCGGGCGCCCTGCAGCGCCCTTCAGCCTTCCTTCTCGCCCGCCTCAAACTGCTCACTGAGCAACCGGCGCTGATACTCAGCCGCCAGGGCGCTGAGGTGGGCCTGGGCGGCCTTCTCCATGCCGGTGTCGATCTGATCGAAGGCCCTGCCATCCGGCACGCCCATCCCGAGCACCAGGGCGAGGGCATCGAACAGCCTCACCTGATCGTTCTGCCAGGCCTGATAGTCGCCCGCCAGCTCCACCAGATCGTCTTCGCTGGCGTCACCCCGATCCACCTCGCTGCGCAGACTCTGAATCTGAGCCAGCCGGGCGGAGGTGACCACCGCATGGGCCGCACCGAGGGCCGCCAGGGCATCACAGGCCTCGCGCTTGAGCACCGTGAGGTCGCGGCTGCGCACGGCCCGTTCGATCGAGAGCGGGGCACGCACGCCCGGCAGCTTGGTGGCGGCCGCCTGGCGGTGATGATCCGACGACGAGTCCGGGGGCGGCTCGGGGGGCGCCTCCAGCAGGCTCTGATCAGCGGCTTCCACCGGCGCGGGCACGGCGCTCAGAACGGGATGGGTCGGCTGCAGGGCCGAGCCCCAGCGAATCAACACGTCCGCCAGGCGGCTGCGCCATCCACGTCGGCTCATGACACCGCTCCTGCTGTCTCCTCAATCTGGCGGGCGCCGGGGCTGCGTTGCAGGCGGAAAGCCGAAGAAACGACACAGTTGACCTGGCCAATCGCCTGGACGATCCCCTGGGCGCAGCCGCAGCTGCAGCATGGAGGTGACCAGAGCCGGTCCGCCGCGGCCAAGCAGCGCCAGCAGGTGCCAGATCACCGCAGCGCTCAGCAGCAGCCAGGCCAGCAGATGCAGGTGGTAGGGGAGATGCCCGAAGTCCCTGTGTTCCAGCCACTCCTCATCCATCAGCAGGCCGCTGCCCAGGCAGAGCAACAGGGCGAGCAGCGCCACCGCATTGGCAGCCTGACGCAGGCGTGTACGCCCCAGCGTGAGGGCGTAGGGCACGAACAGGCAGCTCACCAGGATCAGCCCGACACCGAGGCTGCCGTGCAGATCGATCACCTCCGGCAGATGCAGGGGCAGACGGCCGATGCGGCCATCAAACTCGGAATAGGCCGTCAGACCGGTGATCCAGGCGAGCGCCACGAGGGCCGCCATCAAGCCATGCAGCAGGCGCAGCAGGGAGGGTTGGTAGGGGGAGGCGGACGCCATGGGTGATCAAGCGGGGGGAGGGGACGTCATGACATCAGGGCCTGCCGCAGGGCCGCTGCGGCAAACACCAGGAACAGGCCACCGCTGAGGCGGTAGAGCAGGCGCTCATCCACACGCTGACCGATCCACTTGCCGGCGCCCACCGCCAGCCAGGTGACCAGGGCATGCCCCAGCAGGGTGCCGGCGAGCAGGCCGGCGAAGGTGAACACCCGGGCCGGAGCGGTGGCCAGAAAAATCGTGGTGAACTGGGTGCGATCCCCCAGTTCAGCCACGAATACCAGGGCGAAGGACTCCCAGATCACCGCCCAGGGGGTGGTGAGGGCGTGGCGCGTTTCGGCCGCATTCACCACCTCCTCGGCCTCCTCGGCCTCGCCGCTGGCGGCATCGGCGGCCATGCCCTGGGCATCCAGAAGCAGTTTGAGGCCAAAGACCAGAAACAGCCCGGCAGCCAGCCAGGGCACCACCGCCTGGGGCAGCAGTTCGCGCAGGCCATAACCCAGCCCGAGCGAGATCAGGGTGACGGCGGTGAGGGCACCGAAGGCGCCGATGAACACCCAGCGGGCGCGATGGCGCACCGCCAAGATCAGGGCCATGAAGAAGGTCTTGTCGCCCAGCTCCGCCAGGGTGATGGCGGTGAGGCTGGATCCGAAGGCGGCCAGGCTGGGGTCGCCGGAGATGGGAACGGGCATAGAGCGGTGCTAACCCAGGCAGGGTCAAGAAGTCGTGAAGAGCGCTACGCCGCCGGCAACTCCACCAGAAACATGCAGGCGCCCGGCTCGCCCGATACCAGGCTGAGCTCACCGCCATGGCGGCGGGCGATGGCGCGGGCGATCGGCAGGCCAAGGCCGCTGTGGGCAGCTGTGGAGCTGGCCGTGGCGTCGCTCTCGCCAGCGGGATCCAGGGTCCAGAAGCGCTCGAACACGGCCTGGCGATGGTGCAGGGCGATGCCGGGGCCCTGATCGCTCACCTGGATGCGCAGCCGACCGAGCTGGCGGCGTACGGACACCACCACCACGCCGCCCGGCGGTGAGAAGCGGATGGCATTGAGCAGCAGGTTGGTGAACAGCCGTTGCAACTGCTCCGGCTGGCCATGCACCTGCAGCTGCGACTCGCCGGAGGGGGGCTCAAGGTTCAGGCGCAGGGCCGCGGCCGCCGGCAGCGCGGCACAGACCAGCAGCCGGTCCTCCAGCAATTCGAGCAGATCAAAGCGGCGCCAGCCGTCCCCGGACACAGGCCCGGCCGACAAGCGCTGCTCCTGCCGCGCCAGAAACAGCAGATCGTTGAGCAACCCGGTCATCGACACGGCAATCGCATCGAGGCGATGCAGCAGGGCAGCGGAGGGGGCCGGTTGCGATGCCAGCAGGGTTCGCAGCAACGTGAGGGGATGGCGCAGCTCGTGGGAGGCATCGGCGGTGAAGCGCTCCAGGGCCTCCACCTGGCGCTGCAGGGGCAGAAATGCCTGGACCAGCAGACGACGGCCGACCATCAACGCCACGATCACGGCGGTGATTCCCCCCAGCAGCAGACCGCGGCGAAGCCGTCCCAGCTCCTGCTCCAGCGGCGCCATCGCCAGCGCCACCCGCACGTAGCCCGTCAGCCGCGGCGGTGCCGTCTGCGCGTCACGGCGACGCGTGTACACGGGTTGGTGCAGGCTGAGCCCATCGGTCCACTGCTGCCACTGCCGGGGGCCGGCCCCCGGCGCGATCGCAGCCGCGGCCGGTAGCGGCAGCTGGCCCTCCTGCAGCAGCAGCCGACCGGCGGCATCGAACCACTGCACCCGCTGGCTGCGGCGCTCCCCCAGGGGCACCACCTCACGGTCGTTCCGGAACTTGCGGGCATTGCCCTCCTCCTGGATCTCGTGACTGATCAACGGAAGCTGGGCGGCGGCCGCCGCCGCCAGCTGGCTCACCTCAACGCGGAGGTTCTGGCGGCGCTCGGCGGCGATGCCCCAGTACACCGCCGCAGCGAAGGCCGTGAGCAGCAACAGGCCGAAGCCGACGCCCTGCAGGCCCAGGCGACGACGCAGCCGCAGCGGGTCAGGCGGCAGGGGCTGGATGGAGGCGGTAGCCAAGGCCGTAGACGGTATCGATCAGGTTGGGGGGAGCGCCGGCGGCCGTGAGCTTGACGCGCAGGTTGCGGACATGGGCTTTGATCGTCTCCTCGCCCACCTCGCGGCGACCATCGGCGCTGGCATCGAGCAGCTGCGCCTTGCTGCAGCAGCGGCCGCCGGCCCGCAACAGGGTTTCCAGCAAGAGTGCCTCCTTGCGCGTCAGCTCCAGACTGCCGGCGCCGATCTGCAGGCATGTCTGCCCCGGCACCAGCACCAGATCTCCCCAGCGCAACTCGGTGGTGAGGGGGCGATCGCGGCGGCGCAGCAGCGCCTGCAACCGGGCACGCAGCACCGCCGGCTCAAACGGTTTGACGACGTAGTCATCGGCACCGATCTCCAGGCCCCGCACCTTGTCGGCACTGGTATCGCAAGCGGTGAGCATCAACACCAGCGGCTGATGCCCGGCGCGCCGGGCA
>RFPK01000143.1 GCA_009926195.1 Synechococcaceae bacterium WB4_1_0192
TTTGAACCGGAGCGCTCCGGTGAGCAGGGGCAATGGTTTCAGGCCCAGGTGCTGCGCTTCCGCCGCAGCATCGCTGAGCTCTACCTGATCTCACTGCTGATCAATCTGCTGGCCCTGGCGCTGCCCTTCTACATCAGAGCGGTCTACAACCTCGAGATCCCGGGAGGCCAGGTGGGGGATCTGCTGTCCCTGCTGCCCTTCGCCCTGTTGGCGGTGACATTGCAGATCGGTCTGAGTCAACGGCGTCAGCAACGCCTGGCCCTGATCGGCGGTCAGCTGGATCTGGTGCTGATCACCAGGGTGTTGAACCGGGTCCTGCGCCTACGCCTACCCCAGCTCGAGCGTTATACCGCCCAGGCCCTTGCCGCTCGCCTGCACGGCCATCAGGCCCTCCGCTCCTATGTGACAGGCCCCTTCGCCCTGGCGGCCCTGGATCTGCCGTTCATCGGCATCTATCTGTCGGCGATCGCGGCGATCAGTCTGCCCCTGATGGGGCTGACCGTCCTGATGGTGCTGATCTGCTTCGGCGGAGTCTGGCTGTTGGCCTCCGTGGCTCAGTCGCTGCAGAGGCCCCTGCAGCGCAATCGTTCCGATCTCGAGCCGATCCTGCTTGACCTGATCGAGAACCTCGACCAGGTCAAGGCAAGCGGCAGTGAACGGATCTGGCAGGAGCGCCTCGAAGCGGCCTCGGCCGATCAGGCAAGCCAAGGCATTGGCAGCGGGCGGATTGAGCAGTGGATCGGCATCCTCACGGCCGAGTTCTCGCAGCTCACCGGCGCCCTGGTGCTGGCCGTCGGCGCCGGTCTGGCCCTAGCCGGAGAAGGGTTGGAGCTGGGCACGCTGATCGCCGCGATGTTCTTTGTCTGGCGGGTGTTCAGGCCGATCCAGATGGCCTACCAGGCCCTGCGTCGCTGGCCGCAGATGCGAGGGATCCTGGAGCAGCTGAACCGCTTCATGTCCAGCGCGGAAGTGGAGGAGGACAACGCCCTGACCCGGCACTGGATCCTGCCCAAGCCGACCGGCGCACTCAGCTTCAAGAACGTGAACCTGCGGCTGAATGCGATTCAGGAGCCAGCCCTCAGCCAGGTGAACCTCAGCATCGGCGCCGATACCCTGGTAGCGATCAGCGGAGCCGAAGGTGCAGGCAGCTCCTCACTGCTGAAGCTGATCGATGCCCAGATCCCTGCCGGAGGCGGGGTGATCAGCCTCGATGGCGCCGACCTGCGCCAGCTGCCACTGGCACAGCTGCGTCAGGCGGTGGTCTACGTCCCCGAAACTGCTGGTCTGTTCCCAGGCAGCCTGCGCGAAAACCTGCTGCTGGCTGATCCACTGCTGGCCGATGCCTCCCTGCAAGAGATGCTGCAAGCCTTGGGAGTTGGGGAGTTACTCGAGCGGGAAGGGCTTGATCGCACGGTCAGCCTGCGGGGTCCGGAGCCGCTGCTGCCCCATCAGGTGCAGGCAGTGGCCCTGGCCAGGGTTCTCCTGGCTGAGCCGAAAGTCCTGCTGCTCGATCAGCCGTTCACAAGGCTGCGGGCGCCAAACCGACGGGCTCTGCTGCAGATCCTGAAGCAGCGGCGGGGCCTAGGCACGACCCTGGTGGCAAGCGATGACCCTGAGCTGTTGACGATGGCTGATCAAATCGTGCTGCTGAGGGAGGGCACGGTCGCCTTCAGCGGTAGTCCAACCGACCTGCTGAAGGCCCAGCGCCAGGCCCAGGCCGCTGCGATGACCGGTTCAGCTTGAACCCCCTTCCGGAAACGAAACGCCCTACAACGCCAACACCTGCCCGCCATGAAGCCCAACCATGCCGCCAGCCCCGCCCAAGGGACGCAGGCAGAGAAACAGGAGAACAACCTCTGGCATCTGGACGCCAGCAGTGAGGGCACAGCGAGCCAATCCGGACGGATGGCTGAAGCCCTGTCGCTGGAGGCAGGACAGGTACCACCAAACCTGTTGCGTTGGCTACAGGGCAGCACGGCCGTCCTGGCTGGTTCAATCCTGGTCTCCGCCCTGATCCCGATTCAGGACTATGTGGTGGCATCCGGTGAAATCGAGCCTGCGGGTGAAATCCAGAAAGTGCAACACCTGGAGGGTGGGATCATCCGCCAGCAACTGGTTGCCGAGGGCGAGCGGGTCAAGCGGGGGCAGATCCTGCTGAAACTCGATGAAGGGGATATCGGCTCCCAGGAACAACAGACGGCAACCCGTATCACCAATCTGACGCTGGAGCAGCGGGAACTGCGGCGAGCCCTGGGGGAGGAGGCACTCAATGCCGGCAGAGCCACACCCACCCGTCCATCAGAGGAAGTGAGTCGAGCCTTCCGTGATGTGCAGGATCAGAAGGGCAAAGAGTACCGACGACAGATCGCTCTCGCCAGGCAACGCATCGCCACGATGGAGGCCAAGCGACGGGAGTATCTCGATGAGGTCAGTCTGCTGAAACAGCAGACCAAGGCCTACGAAAGCCTGGATAACACCGGCGCCATTCCCCACACCACAGTGCTGGAAGCTGAACGGCGTATCGCCAATACAGAAACGCAGCTGGCCGAACTGGACGGCAACATCCGCGAAGCCAGAATCGCGATTCAGGAGTTACGCGCCAAGCTGCGCATGGACACCTATGAACAGCTCGCCAAGGTCACCGGCGAGAAAGCGGAACTACAGAGCGTCCTGGGCAGGCAATTGGCTGAGCTCGGCCGCCTTGAAGTCCGCTCGCCGGTTGATGGCATTGTCAAGGCCTACACCGTCAAGACCTTAGGCGGGGTGGTCACGCCAGGCAGTGTCGTGGCCGAGGTAGTTCCGATTGGTCAGCAGCTGCAGGCCTTCACACGGGTGAAACCGAAGGACATCGGCAATGTCCGCGTCAACCAGAGGGTTCAGCTGAAGGTCCAGGCTTACGACTACTCCCGATATGGATCGATCGCTGGAAAAGTGGAATCGATCTCAGCGAGTACATTTCAGGATGAAAAGACCGGCGAGCCCTACTACAAGGTACGCATCAACCTCGACCGCGACTACGCTGGCAACGCCAAGGGAAAGAATCTGTTGGTACCGGGCATGACACTGACGGCCGATATCCTGACGGATCACACAAATCTGCTGATGTATCTGCTTGGGCCGATCAGCCAAGGCTTTAACAACGCCTTCCATGATTCGGCATAGTTAATCATCCGTCTAATCGAGCGCTTTCCTTTTCAGTCTCCACCAGTAGTTCAATGCGGTCGTTAATGAACCGGCTGAGCAATAAGCCGATCACGAGAGTCACATAGAGGGTACCAGCAATACTCAGCAAAACAGCCAGAAATTCAGCCATTGGGCTGGACGGCAGGACATCGCCGTAGCCGATACTGCCAAGCGTGACAAATGCAAAGTAGGTCAACCGCTCCACCATCTCTTCACCTGGAAGCATCCGCCCCACGGCAAAGCTGCCTGGACGGATCACGGCCAGAAAGGTGGCGAGCTGACCAGCCGTCAGGCCCAGCTGAACATAGCCTGCCGCACCTAGGCAGAGACTGCGCCAGTTCACACCTTCAATCCGAGCGAGAACCTGAACGACTCGAATTGCAGTCAGCAGATAGAACAGGCAGATCAGAGCCAGCACAGGACCGTGAAGGATCGGCGGAGCATGATGCCCGATAACAAAAGGAATCCAAACCACCAAAGCCGCGATGACAGCAATCATGCGGTATGGATAATAACCACCAGCCAGGCGGAGTCGCTGCACAGGCCTCGGACAGATCAACACCGATTGCAAGACAAGAAAGTCGGCCGCAATCGGCAACAACAGACGCTGCCATAGATTTCCCTCTAGATTGGTGAAGGGAGACACCAGAATCGGCAGCACCGTCGCCAGCAAGAACCAGGGAAAGTATTGCTGGCGCTCATGGATCAAGCGCCCTCGCCTACTTAGGTTGAACGATTCAGCCATGCTCACCAAAGCTCCTGCTCTACCTCTGCTATCGAACGGCGTGTGCGTGCCGCAATATAGCGACTTAACAGCAGACCAATCAGTAAGCTCACATAAAGAGTACTGCTGATGCTCACAAGCACCACAAAGCACTCCCCAATCGGACTTCCGGGAACCACATCACCAAAACCGAGCGTACCGATTGTCACAAAGGCAAAATACGAAAGCCGAGCCAGAAGCTCTTCACCACTGGCCATCGCTCCAAGACGGAAGCTATCTGCGTCAAGAAGCTGCATCAGAGTGGCCAGCTGGCCGCATGTCAGCCCGAAATGAATATAACCAGCTGCTCCAAGACAAAGGCTATCACCGGAAACACGCCGACTACTAGCCAGAACATCGATGATCCGGACGGCCGTCATGGAGTAGAAAAGAGCGCGCATCGCAACAACAGCAATCCTAATAGCATCTGGCAGGTTATGCTGCAGGATAAATGGCAACCAGATCGTGAACACACTTGCGAGTCCACAGATCAGATAGCAGGCATTCAAAGACAAACCGAGATGACGACCTCGCCAGGGCGGCATGGCCCGGATCGACTGCACGACCAGCAGATCTACGGTGAGCGGCAAGGCAGCTCTCTCGATCAGATTACCGCGCAAAGTAGCGAAGGGGAGCGCAAGCAAAGGCAGCATCACCGCCAGAAGAAACAATGGAAACTGTTTCTCTCGATCCGTGATCGCTGCAGCGGCAACAGGCATGGGTCGATCTCGAGAAATGCCTCAGCAAGCGAACGCCAAGAGCGATCAGGCTGGTCTAAGACTAGCCAACACAGTCGGTTCAGGCCAAACCCGGCAAGGCTCTGACAACTCAGCAGAGTTGGGCCATGATGAGCGTGTTGGCCTGCAAGGCAAGCTGACTGACAAGACCATGACCAATCTGATTCTGATGCCAGACCTATTCAAGCCTATTGCTGTCGCAGCCCTTGTGGCAGCTGCAATGCACCCCCTAGCTGTTCAAGCTGACCAGTCACGTTGCACGAAGGCGATCCAGTCCCTCGGCTACTTCATTACGGATATCGATTCAGACTGGGGGCGGCCTTACGACAAGTTTGAAGGCGTAAAGAAGGGCAGAGAATATGATATCTGGGTGAACAAAAGCACTTGCAAGGTAGAAAAGATCATCCTGGACCCCGACCGGCATTGGTACGACTGACCCCGCCGAGCGATGCTGGAAGCCGCCGCCTAATGATCACAACCTGTTGCCAACGACTGAGAAGCCGCCAACAAAAAAGCCACCCTTAGGGTGGCTTTCTCATCTGCTCCACTGATCAGGTCACTCCTTCACAAGAGGACGGCTGATCATGGAGCACTCAGGAGCAAGAGTTTTAACCTGGCATCGACCTATTTTCTCAGGGGGCGACCCCCCAACTATCGTCGGCG
>RFPK01000144.1 GCA_009926195.1 Synechococcaceae bacterium WB4_1_0192
CCCACCAGACGCCTGAACGTCTTCTTGCCGAGCTGCAGCACCTTGCCCTCCAGGGCCTTCTATCTGCTCAGCGCCGTGGGCATCTGCGCCAGCAGCAGCGAAGCGCGCCGGCAGATCCAGGGTGGTGGCGTCAAGCTCGATGGCGAGAAGCTGGCCGATCCCAACCAGGAGTTCGCTGACGCGGCGGCCCTGGAGGGCAAGGTGCTGCAGCTCGGCAAGAAGACGTTCAGGCGTCTGGTGGGCTGATCGCAGTCGCGCCGGGCTGCCTGGCATCGACTCGGCGGCCAGCCGCCGTTGTTGTGGCTATGCGTGGTTCGCGGCACGAGCGAAGGCCCCACGATGAATGTGCTCGAACGGGCCGAATGCCTGCTGGATGCCGGCAGTTCGGGCAACATGAACTTCACGGTGATCGTCAGGTATCGCGGTTGCCTTGAGGCCAGTGCCCTTCGCAGCGCCCTGGCAACCGTGCAGGCTGAGCATCTGCTGCTGCGCAGCACGGTGCGGTGGCAGGGGGATCACTGCCGGTTCGTCCCCACGGCGGCGGCGGTGCCCGTGGTGCTCCACCCCTGGCCGGGGGATGGTCCAGCGGATCGGCAGGCGGTCGATCAGGCCTGGAAGGCCGTCACCATGGCCGATCTGCGGCAGCGCTTCATCGGTGAGGGTGAGCCGCTCTGGCGTCTCAGCTGGCTGCGGGGATCCAACGCCGGTGAGCTGCTGGTCACCTTCCACCACGCCATCGCCGATGGGCTCTCCGCCATGGCCCTGGTGCAGCGCCTGTTCACGCTCCTGGCCGCTGCTGAAGCGGGCGTTGCGCCACCGCTCGTGCACGACTGGGACGCCCACCATCCCGATCTCCACCGCACCTTTGCCGGTTCCGCCACCGGGCCTGTGGCGCTGCCCTCCGAGGCTCCTGCGGTGAGCGAGCTCTCCGATCGCCAGGACGTGGGCCTGCGCACCAGTTACGGGCTTGAGCAGATTGCCGCCGCCCCCAGCGCAGCCCTGCTGGCCTGGGGGCGACAGCGCGGTCTGCGTCTGAACGCCATCCTGCATGCCGCCTTCCTGCAGGTTCTGGTGGTCGAGGGGGTCCTGCCACCCCAGACCACCGCCACCACGGTGGTGAATCTGCGGCAGCTCGCCACCCCCCCGTTGCCCTGGGAGCTGATGCGTCTGCTGCGGGTGTGTGTGGACACACCGGTGACGGTGGATCCCGAGCAGCCGCTGGCGTTCCTGGCCACGCAGCTGCACGGCCAGCTGCAGCAGCTTCTGCAGGCGGATGCCCCGCTGCAGGCCCTGGCGGCGATCACCACCGCCCTCGCAGACAACCCCTCTCCGAAGCAGTTCTGGCGCCGCAGCTGGCGCGAGGGTGGTCTGATCACCAACCTTGGCCGCGTGCCGGTGGCGGCCCGGCATGGCGCCTTCAGCCTGGAGCGGCTGTTCTTCGTGGCCAATGTGGAGCCGATCGTCCTGCCGGATCGGCCCCTGGTGGTGCTGGGGGCCCTGAGCTTCAACGGCCAGCTCAGCCTCTCCAGCTTGCAGATCGAGCAACAGCTGAGTGATCAGGCCGCTGCAGCCGTGATGGCCGCGATGAAGCGCCGCTTGCTTGCCCTGCTCTGATCGGCCCGGCTGCTCTGCCTTGGCTGCGGGCCTTCCGTAGCCTCGTTCCCTGTCCGATGCCGCCTCCACGTGCCGTCATCCCCAGCCGATCGGATCATCGTCGCCCTTGATGGCATGGCCCCGGAGCAGGCCCTGACCTTTGCGGCCGCCGTGCCGGAGCTCCGCTGGGTGAAGGTGGGCCTGGAGCTGTTCACGGCCGCTGGGCCGGCGGTGGTGCAACAGCTGCGCGATCAGGGCAAGCGGGTGTTCCTTGATCTCAAGTTCCACGACATCCCCGCCACCATGGCCGGCGCCTGCCGTAGCGCCGCACGCCTCGGGGCCGAGCTGATCACCGTGCATGCCTGCGCCGCCAGGGCCTCGCTGCCGGCGCAGGCGGCGGCGCAGGAGTCGGCGGCGGCGGCGGGCATGCCGGCCCCGACGCTGCTGGCGGTGACGGTGCTCACCAGCTGGGAGCCGGCCCGCTTTGCTGGCGAACTGGCGATCCCCGAGCCCGTGGCCGGCTATGTGCCGCGGTTGGCGCGGCTGGCCGCTGATGCCGGCATCGGTGGCTGCGTCTGCTCCCCGCTGGAGGTGGCGGCCCTGCGGGCGGCTCACCCTGAACCGTTCGCCCTGGTGACCCCAGGCATCCGTCCGGCCGGTGCCGCCCGTGGTGATCAGCAGCGCGTGCTCACCCCCGCCCAGGCGATCGCTGCCGGCTCCAGCCAGCTGGTGATCGGCCGGCCGGTCACGGCGGCGTCCGATCCCGCGGCGGCGTTTGCGGCCTGCTGCGCCGAGCTTGGCTGAGGGCTGCGATTGCTCTGAGCGGGCCGGGGGGCGCCGGCCGTTCAGGCCGCCAGGCTGTCCTGGGGCACGAGCTGGGCGTAGAGCCGTTCCAGCTGGTCGATGTTGCGCTCCAGCGTGTAGCGCTCCAGGGCGCGCTGGCGGGCGCGGCGACCCAGCTCGGCACTCAGCACGGGCTGGTCGCGCAGCACGGGCAGCAGCGTGCGCAGCTGGGTGGTGACCCCCTGGGTGCTGATCACGATGCCCGCCCCGCCCTCGAGCACCTCGCCATCGGCGCCGGCGTCCGTGGCAACGCAGGCGGTGCCGCTGGCCATCGCTTCCAGCAGGGCCAGGCTCAGCCCCTCCACCAGCGAGGGCAGCAGGAACACCTCCGCCAGCTGCAGCATCGCCAGCCGTTTGCCCTGATCGGCTTCATAACCCCACCAGTGGATGCCGATCTCGGCGCCGTAGGTCTGCATCAGCGACTGACGCATCGGCCCATCGCCGACCACCACCAGCGTGCAGCCAGCCGGCTGCACCAGACGCCAGGCCCGCAGCAGCGCCTCCACGTTCTTCTCGGTGGCGATGCGCCCCATGTAGAGGAACACCCGCTGGCCACTGAAGCGGCGACGCAGGGCCTGCAGATCCGCCGATTCCGCCTCGGTCGGTGCCGGACACCACCGCTCGGGGTCAACGCCGTTGGGGATCACCGCCAGGCGCTGTTCCGGAACCCCCAGGCGCGCCAGTACCTCGGCCTGCAGTTCCGAGAACACCACCACCCGGTCGTAGCGGGCCAGGGATGGGGCGTAGAGCTGGTAGGTGAGCTGCTGGGTGCCGGCGCTGAGATTGCGCAGGCTGGCATCGAAGGCCGGGTGGAAGGTGGCCACCAGGGGAAGTCCCAGCTGCTGGCAAAGGTCCGGCAGGCGGAAATCCAGTGGCGAGAGGGTGAGGCTGGCGTGCACCAGATCGGGGCGCAGCCGTTCCAGCGATTCGCGCAACTCCCGCTGAGCACCCGGCGAGGGGATCGTGTACACCTGCGACTTGACCAGGTATGGCAGGGCCACCTCGGGGTTGGTCTCGCCTGCTGCAGGACCGCCCAGTTCAGTCGGCTCGTCGTTGTGGCGTCCGAGGGCCGCGGCCGGGGTGTCGAAATGGATGAAGCTGATCTCGTGCCCACGCTGCCGCAGGGCCTCGGTGGTGGTGAGGCCGTAGGTGACGTTGCCGCAGAAGGGTGATTTCTTGCCCAGCCAGGCGATGTGGGCCACGCAGCGGCTACAAGCAAGGTCTGACGCTAGCAGCGGTTCCAGGGTCTTTCGAGCAACGCCGCCGCCAGAGCCAGCAGGGCCAGGGCCCAGAGAACGGGCAGCAGCCCGTAGCGGCTGACCACCGTGCCCGCCAGCACCAGGGGCAGGCTCAGGGCGATGTTGATCAGGTTGTTCTGCAGGCCGAACACCTTGCCGCGCATGGCTTCCGGCGTGTCCTCCTGCACGGTGGTCTGGGCCGGGATCGCCAGCAGGGCGGCCCCGACGCCGAGCACGGCGCAGAGGGTGAGGGTGAGGGCGAGATTGCCGCGGAACTGCCCCAGCAGCACCAGGCTCCAGGCGATCGTGCCCAGCCCCGCCGAGGCCAGCCGGCGGCGGCTGAAGCCATGACCCACCTGGGCCACGGCCACGGCGCCGAGGGCCAGACCGACGCCGCTCATGGCCAGCAGGGTGCCGAATTGGGTGGGACCCAGCTGGTGGATCGCCGAGGCCAGGCTGATCGCCAGGACGTAGAGCGCCGCCAGCAGGCTGTAGAGCAGCACCAGTTGAAGCATGGCGTTGCGCACGGTGGCTCGTTCGCGCAGCACCTGCAGGCCGTCACCGATCTCACTCCAGACCGTCTGGCCGCGGGAGGGCTGTGGTGTCTCCTGGATGCGGATCGCGGCAATGAAAAGGGCCGCCAGGCCGTAGCAGATCGGCAGCAGCACGAATTCACCGTCGCGGATGCCCAGGGTCGCCAGCAGGCGTTGCAGCAGCCGCAGTACGGGATCGCCCAGCGCGAAGCCCACGATCGTGGCGCCCATGCTGGTGGCCTGATACAGGGAATTGGCGGCCAGCAACTGCGGGGCCGGAACCAGCATCGGAATCGCCGCCTGCTCCGCGGGTGCGAAGAACTGGGTGAGGACCGATTCCAGGAAGGTGATCAGCAGCAGGCCCCAGTAGCCCCAGCTCAGCCCCAGCCAGAGGGGGCCATCGAGCAGGCAGAACGGGATCAGCAGCGCCAGGCCGGCGCGGATCCCGTTCGAAGCCACCATTACCTCGCGCTTGCGCCAGCGATCCGCCCAGACCCCGGCCACCAGCCCCAGCACCATCGCCGGGATCGTGTTGGCGATGTAGATGCCGGTGGCCAGCAGCGTGATGACCTGGGCGCGGGTGTCAATCTTCAGATTGAAGGCATCGGCGGCTTCCGCCAGGGCCCCGTCCGCTGGTGGTGTGGCCGTCACCCAGTACTGGGCGATCAGGAACACCATCAACACGATGTAGAACTTGTCCGCCAGCTGGCTGAACACCTGCCCAAGCCAGAGCTTGCGGAATTCGGGCAGGGCGAGCACCCCAAGCAGACCAGCCTGCGGGCTCGGGGGGTGCGCGGAGTCGCTCTGGGGCGGCAAGGGTCGCTCAGCGGCTGGCCGGCTCTGATGATGCCCCACCGCCATAACAACCGCGCAGCAGCCGCCAGGAGCGCACGCTGCGGCTGAGGTGTTCGCGGCTCCAGATCTCCACCAGCTGCAGCAGCCGCAGCCACACCCGCGCCGGTCCCATCAGGGACCCTTCCCGCGTGCGTGGCAGGGCGGGCCGAAGCAGCCGCTGCAGCAGCGCCAGCTCCGAGGCGTTGAGCACCAGCTGTGCCCCGGCTACCGCGCCGATCACGAAACCCTCGCTCGGCAGCAGGCTGCAGCGCCATTCCCAGTTG
>RFPK01000145.1 GCA_009926195.1 Synechococcaceae bacterium WB4_1_0192
ACGCGCACCTGCTTCTCGGCGCCCAGTTCAGCGGCCAGATAGCGCACCGAGGCCTCCAGGGCCGCCTTGGCGACTCCCATCACGTTGTAGTTGGGGATCGCCCGTTCGGCGCCCAGGTAGCTCAGCGTGATCACGCTGGCGCCCTCGTTGAACAGAGGCTTGGCGTAGCGGCACAGCGGCGCCAGCGAGTAAGCGCTCACCTCCAGAGCCCGGGCGAAGCCTTCGGGCGAGATGTTGGAGTAATCGCCCACCAGCTCGTCCTTGCCGGCATAGGCCAGGCAATGCACGAGCACATCGATGGAGCCCCACTGCTCCTTCACCCGGTTGAACACGGCCTCGATCTGGGCCGGGTCCTGCACGTTGAGGGGCTCAAACAGGGTCGGGGCCAGGGGAGCGGTGAGATCGCGGACCTTGCCCTCGAAGCGGCCCTTCTCATCGGGCAGGTAGGTGACGCCCAGCTCGGCGCCGGCGGCATGCAGCTGCTGGGCAATGCCCCAGGCGATCGACTTGTTGTTGGCGATGCCGGTGACCAGGGCCTTCTTGCCGCGCAGATCGAGGAGCATGGGGAGGGCGCCGGCGCCGGCGCTGCTGAGCGATCGGGGGATTCTCCCCCAGCGGCGCGGCGGGCCAGCCAGCACCGGCAGGATGCGGCCAGCAGTTCCGGTGGGATGGCAGCCAGTCGGCAGTTCCAGGGTGGTCGCGCCGCGGCCGAAGCGGCCCTGGCGGCGATCGATCCAGCCCGCTACGGCGCCAGCCGTAACCACCTGGAGGGTGCCGTCACCGGCCTCTCGCCCTGGATCCGCCACGGCGTGCTGACCCTGGCGGAGGTGCGCGAGGCCGTGTTCACCTGGCTGGACGATCACGGCTACAACACACCCGAGCGCCGGGCCGAGGGCCAGCGCATCGCCGGCAAACTGATCAATGAGCTGGGCTGGCGCGACTACTGGCAGCGGCTCTGGCAGGTGCTGGGCGACGGCATCTGGCACGACCTGGAGCCACTCAAGACCGGCCATGCCAGCAGCCGCTACAGCCCCGAGCTGCCGCTGGATGTGGCCGAAGCCCGCACCGGCCTGGCCTGCATCGATGGCTTCATCGCCGAGCTGCACAGCAGCGGCTGGCTGCACAACCACGCCCGCATGTGGCTGGCGGCCTACCTGGTGCACTGGCGGCGGATCCGCTGGCAGGCCGGCGCCCAGTGGTTCCTGCGCCACCTGCTCGATGGCGATCCCGCCAGCAACAACCTCAGCTGGCAGTGGCTGGCCAGCGCCTTCAGCAGCAAGCCCTACATCTTCAACCGCGCCAACCTGGAGCGCTTCAGTTCCGGCCGCCACTGCCGCAGCTGCCACGCCGCCCGCAACGGGCACTGCCCGTTCGATGCCAGCTACGACGCGCTGCAGGCGCAGCTGTTCGCACCGCCCGGCGCAGCAACGGCAGCGGCCCCGGAGCCACCTCGACCGCGGCTCCGCCAGGCTCCTGCCCAGCGCCAGGGACCGGGAAACACTGCCGGTCAACCGCGCCAGCCGGTGCTCTGGATCCACGGCGAAGGGCTGGGCCCCACCAACCCGGCCCTGCGGGCCTATCCCAGCCGGCCGGCCCTGTTCGTCCTCGATGCACCGCTGCTGGACGGGCAGGCCGGTCCGAGCAGCAGCACCGGCGGCCTGCCGCTCAGCGCCAACCGGCAGCGCTTTCTGCAGGAGTGCGCCGCCGCCCTGCCGCTGGAGCAGCGACGCGGTGCCGTGGCGGGCGAACTGCTTCGCTTCGCCCGGCAGCACGGCGCTGATGCGATCGTGACCAGCGCGGCCGTGGATCCCCGCTTCGCCGCCATCAGCGCCGAGCTGACGGCCCTGCAGCAGGGCGAGCCGGCCTCAGCACGGTTGACCCTGATCAACCTGGAACCGGATCCATTCGTGACGCTCAACGAACCGGTGGACCTGGGCCGGTTCAGCCGCTACTGGCGCCGCGCCGAACGGCAGGTGTGGGCAGGCTGGCGCCCGGCAGCACAATCGTCGCGACCAGACCCCACCTAGCGATCCGTCAGCGCCATGGTTCTCACCGCCTCGACGATGCTGCCGCTGGGCACAGCGCTACCGGCCTTCGCCCTGGAGCAGGTGGCCGGTGATCCGGCGGCCAGGGGTTCGGGCCCGCTGTGGCGCAGCAGCCTGCTCCGGCCGGAGCCGCTGCTGGTGCTGTTCCTCTGTGCCCACTGCCCGTTCGTGAAGCACATCGAACCGGAACTGGGCCGGTTGGCGCACGACTACGCCGGCCGGCTGCAGATCGTGGCGATCAGCAGCAACAGCATCCACACACACCCCGCGGATGGACCGGACGGCCTGCGGGCCCAGGCGGAACGCTGCGGCTGGCGGTTCCCTTACCTGTGGGATGCCGATCAGGATGTGGCCCGCGCCTTCCAGGCCGCCTGCACACCGGATCTCTACCTGTTCGATGCCGCCCATCGCCTGGTGTACCGCGGCCAGCTGGATGGCAGCCGCCCCGGCAACGGCGTGCCCCTCGATGGCCGCGACCTACGGGCCGCCCTTGACGCCCTGCTGGCGGGAACAGCACTGCCGCAGGAGCAGACCCCCTCGATCGGCTGCAACATCAAGTGGCACCCGGATGGCGTCATGCCATTCGGATGACCGAACAGGGGGCTTAAGGTTGCCTTCATGCAGGTGCCCCCCTTCAGCCTCAACGATCAGCTGGCTCGCCTCGGTGAGCAGCTCGATGCCGCCGTTCTGCGGGTGTTACGCAGCGGTCAGTACATCGGTGGCTCTGAAATCGCCAGCTTCGAGCAGGCCTTCGCTGAGGCCGTCGGCTGTGCGCACGCCATCGGCTGCAACAGCGGCACCGATGCCCTGATCCTGGCCCTGCGCGGCCTTGGGGTGGGTCCCGGTGATGAGGTGATCACCTGCTCCTTCAGCTTCTTCGCCACCGCCGAAGCGATCAGCGCCGTGGGCGCCACGCCCGTGTTCGTCGATGTGGAGGAGAGCTCCTACCTGATCAACCTGGATCAGCTGGAAGCGGCGATCACACCCGCCACCAAGGTGCTGCTGCCGGTCCATCTGTTCGGCCGGCCGGTCGACATGGAGCGGGTCTGCGCGATCGCCGCACGCCATGGCCTGAAGGTGGTGGAGGACTGCGCCCAGGCCAGTGGCGCCAGCTGGGCCGGCCGGCCGGTGGGCAGCTGGGGCGATGTGGGCTGCTTCAGCTTCTTCCCCACCAAGAACCTCGGCGGCGCCGGCGATGGCGGCGCCATCACCTGCCGTGATGGGGCCCTGGCACAGACGATGCGGGAACTGGCGGTGCATGGCATGCCGCGCCGGTACCTGCACACCGCCCTCGGGTACAACAGCCGCCTTGACGCCATCCAGGCGGCGGTTCTGAACGTGAAACTGCCGCATCTGGCGGACTGGATCGAGGCCCGCCGCGGCGTGGCCACCCGCTACCGCGCCGGCCTCAGCGACACCCGAATCATCCACCTGCCGGAAGCCGGCCCCAGTGGACACAGCTGGAACCAGTTCGTGGTCCGCGTACCCCGCTGTGGCAGCAACAAGGCCTGTGACACCACTGTCTGCGAGAGCAGCGGCGGCTGCACCGCCTCAGCCGACAGCGCCACGTACGGCCTGCCGGAGGCCTCCTGCCGGGACTGGCTGCAGCAACAACTGCAGCAGGCCGGTGTGATCACGATCATCTATTACCCGATCCCGATTCACCGCCAGCCCGCCTACGCCCATCTGGGCTATGGCCCCGGCTCCCTGCCGGTCACCGAGCGGCTCTGCGCCGAGGTGCTGAGCCTGCCGATCTTTCCGGAACTGAGCCAGCTGCAGCAGGAGCGGGTGATCGAAGTGCTGCTACAGCTGTGCGGCAGCCGGACTCAGGCCGCCTCAGGGGCCGCGAGCGCCATGGCCGCCTGAACCACCTGAAGCCAACCCGGCGGACTGATGCTCGTCAGCCCGCGCCCTCAGGCGGATTTCGGCAGTGCGGCGTAGAGGGCCTTGAAGCGGGCCTGCTGGAGCTTGTGGTTCACGATCGGCGCCGGGTAGCCCCGCCGCTCGAACGGACTGATCGCACCGCTGATCAGATCGGCGGTGCTCACATGGCGCAGCTCCGGCAGCCAGCGGCGGATGTACTCGGCCCGCGGGTCGAACTTGGCGGCCTGGGTGGCGGGATTGAAGATGCGCAGGGGCTTGGGATCCATGCCGCTGCTGGCGCTCCACTGCCAGCCGCCGTTGTTGGCCGCCAGATCACCATCCACCAGGCGGGCCATGAAGGCGGTTTCACCCCAGCGCCAGTCGCAGATCAGATCCTTCACCAGATACGAGGCCACGATCATGCGGCAGCGGTTGTGCATCCAACCGGTCTCATTGAGCTGACGCATCGCCGCATCGATGATCGGCATGCCGGTGAGGCCGTCGCACCAGGCCGCGTAACGATCCTGACGGTTCTCCCAGGGGAAGTGGCGCCAGTGCGGCCGGTAGGGACCATCCGCCAGCTCCGGGAAATGGAACAGGGCCTGCTGGTAGAACTCACGCCAGGCCAGCTCCTGCTCCCACACGCCGATCGAAGCCAGGGCTTCCTCACCGCCGCCGGCCACCACCAGCCGGGCCTGCTGCGCCGCGGCCCAGGCCTGGCGGGGGCTGAGCGTGCCGAACTTGAGGGCAGCGCTGAGCGCAGACGTGCCGGCCTCGGCCGGGAGGTTGCGGCCCGGCTCGTAGCCGAGCAGTGGGATCGCCCCGATCCGCCGGGTGGAACCCGGGGAGCCTGAGTCGGCACCGTCGCAGAAGGCCTGCAGCTGCAGCTGGGCCGCCGCCTCACCGGGACGGCAGGGGCAAGCGTCAGCGCCCTCAAACACGGGGCCGAGCTGCTCCTGGGTGGGCAACGCCTGCAGCAGCGGCAGCTGTTGCCACAGGTCCGCCTGCGGTTCGGGCAGGGCCATCGGCTCGAGATCCAGCAGGCCGGTGGGGGCTGGCAGAACGGCAAGCTCCCCCGCCGCCTGTGCCGCCCACATGCGCGAATACACGCCGCCAGCTGCGAGCAGTGCATCATGCGTGCCGCGCTCCACGATCCGGCCGGCGCGCCCGCCTTCATCGAGGACCTCAAGCGGCGCTTCCCGGAGGCGGGCTGGCGCATCCGCGCGCTCGCCGACGCGGCGCCCGGCCTGCAGCGCTGGGTCGACCGCATCGCGATGTTCCTCGGCCTGGTCGGCCTGACGGCGCTGCTGGTCGGCGGCGTGCTCCAGTGGGGAAGAGGCGTTTTCTCTCGCGATCGTGCTCAATGAGTTTGCCGAAGCACAACACCCGGGCCTGCGCTGGCAAATCGAGGCC
>RFPK01000146.1 GCA_009926195.1 Synechococcaceae bacterium WB4_1_0192
CTGCTGAAGATGCTCAGAAGGAGCACGGCCTCTCCACGGGTAGTACCTTGCTCAACTTAGCCCTAACAGGCAAAACAACCGGGGGCCTTGACCGAGGATGTTACTACCTGATCGTAGGTTCGAGTAGCGGGGGCAAGACCTTTGCCGTACTTACTGCTCTAGCAGAAGCGTCCATCGACCCCCACTTCGCCGACTACCGCCTGACGGCCACCCAGACCAACAGCAACCGGCCCGCCAACCGGGAGGCGGCCCTGGGCTCCGCCATCAGCAATCTGCTGAACGCCCTGTTCCAGTAGCTGCGGCGATCAGGGGGCGAGCCAACGGCGCAGCAGGGGCAGGCTCAGGCCGATCACATTCGAGACACAGCCCTCGATCCGCTCCACCAGGGCGCCGCCGCGTCCCTCCAGGGCAAAGCCCCCGGCGCATTGCAGCGGTTCACCACTGGCCACATAGGCCTCGATGGCAGCGGCATCAAGGGCCGCGAACTGCACCCGCGTGGTCACGCAGGCCAGCTGCTCCGGCGCCGCGCCAGCGGCGGCGGGCCCAGGCAGCAGGCAATGGCCGGTGTGCAACTCGCCCCAGCCGCCAGCCATGCGGCGCCAACGGTCGCGGGCCTCGGCTTCGTCTCTGGGCTTGCCGAACACCTCCCCCTGCACCACCAACAACGAATCGCAGCCCAGCACCCAGCGGATGTGGAGCGAAGAAGAGACAGCCGGATCCTGAAGACAGGCCCGCACCGCCGCAGCCTTGGCGCGGGCCAGACGTTGCACCAGCTCCAGGGGGTCATCACAGCGGATCGCCTCCTCATCGACACCGCTGACCCGCACCTGATGGGGAATGGCCGCTTGCACCAGCAGTCGGCGGCGGGCCGGCGAGGCGGAGGCGAGCAGCAGCATCGTGGAGGGGGTGCGCGTCCCCTGAGAATGGCAGCGGCAGCCTCCCTGCGTGACCAGCCCAACATCCCCATCCGGCCCGTCCCCGGGCCCAACGCGCCAGGACCAGCACGCGCAGCGGCGGGCCCTGCAGGCCCTGCGCTGTCTGCCGTTCCGACGGCGTTTCTATCAGGAGCTGGAGCAGGGAGCCCTGAGCAGCACACAGCTGGCTCAACGGCCGGACTGGTCCGAGATCGCCCGGCGGCCCCTGAACGTCAACCGCTGCGAGGACGACCTGATCTGGATGATCCAGCTGGGGGTGCTGCGGCGCGAGGTGGATGGACAGGGGCTCACCGAACGGGTGCGGCTCACCCCGCTCGGCCGGGATCTGCTGGCGGGAATCCACGGCGAGATCACACCGGCCGGCCCCGTGCAGCGCCTGCAGCACTGGATCCGACGGCATCGGCCGCGGCGATGAGCACGCCGATCACCCCCCGGCCGCTGATGGTGCTGGGCACCAGCAGCGGCGCCGGTAAATCCTTGATGACCGCAGCTCTCTGCCGGGTGCTGCGCCGTCGCGGCGAAACGCCGCTGCCGTTCAAGGGGCAGAACATGAGCAACAACGCCTGGGTGGATCAGGCGGGCGGGGAGATGGCCTACTCCCAGGCGCTGCAGGCCTGGGCCGCGGGCCTTGAACCGCAATGCGCGATGAATCCGGTGTTGCTCAAGCCCCAGGGCGACAGCACCAGTGAGGTGATCCATCTGGGCGAGGCGGTGGGCAGCGCCAGGGCTGAGCACTACTACCGCGACTGGTTCCGCCCGGGATGGGCCGCGATCCGGCAGGGGTTGGTGAGGCTGCAGAGCGCCCATCCTGGCGGGCGGCTGGTGCTGGAAGGGGCCGGCAGTCCGGTGGAGGTGAACCTGCAAGCGCGCGATCTCACCAACCTGCGCCTGGCGCAATACCTGCGCGCCCGCTGCATCCTGGTGGCGGACATCGAGCGCGGTGGTGTGTTCGCCCAGCTGATGGGCACCCTGGCGCTGCTGAGACCGGTGGAGAGGCCGTTGATCGCCGGCCTGCTGATCAACCGCTTCCGTGGCCGCCGCGAGCTGTTCGATGAGGGGCGACGCTGGCTGGAAAGCCGTACAGGAATCCCGGTGCTGGGGGTGATGCCCTGGCTGGATGAACTGTTCCCACCGGAGGATTCTCTTGATCTGCTGGAGCGGCGCGGGCGCAAGCGCGACGCCGACCTGGAGATCGCCGTGCTGCGCCTTCCCTCGCTCAGCAACTTCTCAGACCTCGATCCACTGGAGGCGGAACCGAGCGTGCAGCTGCGCTGGCTGACACCCGGCCAGGAGCTGGGCAACCCCGATGCGGTGGTGGTGCCGGGCAGCAAGCAGACCCTGCGTGATCTGGCCACTCTGCGGTCCAGCGGGCTGGCTGAAGCGCTGCAGCGGTATGCCAGCGGCGGTGGCCAGGTGTTCGCCATCTGCGGTGGGCTGCAGATGCTCGGCCGTGAACTGTGCGATCCCGAAGGGCTGGAGGGGGATGGCGACCGGCAGCAGGCCGGGCTGGATCTGCTGCCGCTGCGGACGGTCTTCGGCGCCGAAAAGGCCCTGCGTCACCGGCGCAGCCTCGCCCTCTGGCCGCCGCCGGCGGCAGGCTCAGCCATGGCCCTTGAGCTGGAAGGTTTCGAGCTGCACCGCGGTGGCACCACGGCGCTGGCGGGCTGTGAGCCGCTCTGCGCCGATGGGCAGCTCGGCTGGTGGCGGCGCCATGGCGATCAGGGCGGTGAAGTGGCCGGCACCTACCTGCATGGGGTGTTCGACAACGGACCCTGGCGGCGGCGCTGGTTGAACCGACTGCGGCAGCGCAAGGAGCTGGCGGCCTTGAGCGAGCATCAACCGCACCACCGTCAGCAGCGCGAGCTGCTGCTCGATCGCCTCGCTGATGCCTTCGAGGCCCACGTCAACCTGGAGCCCCTGCTGAAGCCGTGATGAACGCCGCCGTGACGAACGCCAGGGAGAAACAGGTGCGGATCCACTGGGCCGGTGGCCAGGTCAGCACGGCAACGGTGGGCAGCGACTGGCTGGCTGCGGCCCGCACGGCCGGCTTCATCATCCCCACCGGCTGTCTGGGCGGAAGCTGCGGCGCCTGCGAGATCGACGTGAACGGCACGACCGTGCGCGCCTGCATCGCCACGGTGCCGGCCAGCCGCAGCGGCGACCTCACCGTGGAGCTCAGCTGCGATCCAAGCTGGTGAGGCGGGCAGGGCCCGGCCCCGTTCAGGCCTGAATCAGCCCACCCCCCAGCACCCGTTCACCGGCGTAGAACACCGCCGCCTGGCCAGGGGTGATCGAGAACTGGTCCTCGCTGAAGTCCAGCCGGCAACGATGGGGGCGAGCCGCAGCGGCGTCGACCTCCGTGGCCGGCAGGGGAGTGAGCAGGGCCTGAACAGGCTCGCTGCGGTAGCGCACCTGCACCTCCACCGCCAGCGGCTGGCGGGGCGGCTCGATCGACACCCAGTTCACGGCGCCCACCAGCGCATCGGCCCGGGCCGCCTCGGCCCGCGGCGCCACCACCACCCGATTCATGGCGGCATCAAGACGCACCACATGCAGGGGTTCGCGCCAGGCGACGCCCAGGCCACGGCGCTGGCCGATCGTGAAGTGCTGGATACCCTCGTGCTGGCCCACCACCCGACCATCGCTCAACACGATCTCACCGGGCCTGGGGGGCAGGTAGGCATCCAGGAACGCCTTCATCGAGCCGTGGTGATCCGCCAGGCAGAGGTCCTGGCTTTCGGGCTTGGCAGCGGTGCGCAAGCCGTGGCGCGACGCCTCAGCGCGGGTGTCGGGCTTGGTGAGTTCGCCGAGGGGAAACACCAGACGGCCAAGGTCCTGCTGGGGCAGGTCGTAGAGGAAGTAGCTCTGGTCCTTGCGCTGATCCAGGCCACGCAGCAACTGGTGGCGACCGTTGTCGCTCTGATCGGCATGGCGCACCCGCGCGTAATGGCCCGTGGCGATCCGTTCAATGCCGCGCTCCGCCAGGGCCCACTGCAGCATCGGCCCGAACTTCACCTCGCGGTTGCAGCGGGAACAGGGCAGCGGAGTGGTGCCGGCGGCGTAGCCCTCCACCAGAAAGTCGACGATCTGCTCGCGGAAGTGCTCACGGAAATCCACCACGTGGTGCGGCACGCCGAGCTGCTCGCAGATGGCGGCCGCATCGACCAGCCCCTCGGCGCAGCAGGCCCCCTTGCCGCTCATCAACCAGAGGGTGAGCCCCTCCACCTGCCAGCCGGCCTCCACCAGCAGGGCCGCCGTCAGGGAGCTGTCCACGCCGCCGGAGAGCCCCACCACCACCCGGTGATCGCCGGGCCAGGCCGCCAGACGATGCAGGGCCGTGGCACCGGCGGTGGTGGCGGCCACGGCGGGGTCGGCAGGAACAGGAGCGGCGGAGAAGCGAGCCAACGGCATGGGCCCACGCCGTGGGCCGGATCAGAACCGACGCCGCGGGAGGCAAGCACGACCCGGACGCTGTACCCATCATGGAACCGCAGCCCCACCTGCCGCCTGGAACCGATCACCGCCGCCGATGGCTCCACTCCCCTGGCCGGACCCGCCCGTCGAGCCCACCTCCTGGCCCACGCATGACGCCGACCACCTGCTGGTGACCTCGGCGGAGATGGCCAACCTTGAGGAGCGGCTGTTCGCCAGCGGCCTGCCGGCGGAGGCCCTGATGGAGAAGGCAGCCCTTGCGGTGACGGCGCGGCTGCGGCAGGACGACTGCTGGCCCAGGCTGCAGCGCAACGGCGCCCTGGTGCTGGTGGGGCCGGGGCACAACGGCGGTGACGGACTGGTGGTGGCGCGGGAACTGCAGCTGGCAGGCATCGCTGTGCGGATCTGGAGCCCGTTTGAGCGCCACAAGCCGCTCACGGCGGCCCACAGGCGCCACGCCCACTGGTTGGGCATCCGTGAACTGGAGAACCCTCCCGATCCGATGGAAACGGCGGTGTGGATCGACGCCCTGTTCGGAATCGGTCAGCGACGCCCGCTGGAGCCAGGCCTTGCCGCGCTGCTGGAGCAACGGCGCCAGGGCGGTGGTGGCCTGATCGCCATCGACGTCCCGAGCGGCCTCTGCGCCGACAGCGGCCAACCGCTGGGCACCGGAACGGCCTGCGCCACCCTCACCTGCTGCATCGGCCTGGTGAAACGCGGGCTGGTGCAGGACAGCGCCCTGGCCTGGGTGGGCCAGGTGGAGCGCATCGACCTGGGACTGCCAGCGGCCCTGCTGGCGGATCTGCCGCGGTCGACGCCGCTGCTGCTGAGTCCGGGTGATGGCGACACCTCCCCCTGGCCCTCCCCACCGCTGGCGGCCGGCAAGTACGGACGTGGCCGGCTGCTGGTGGTG
>RFPK01000147.1 GCA_009926195.1 Synechococcaceae bacterium WB4_1_0192
CGCACCGTTCATTGGCCGCCTGGTCGACCGGATGGGGCCCGAACGGATCGTGCTCACGGGCGTTCTGTGTACAGGTGCCGGTGTGCTGCTGATTGGACTGCTGCCGGGGGCGCTACCGGCGCTGGGCGTTGGCCTGATGGTCGTGGACCTTGGCGTGCAGGGAAGCTTCGTCGCCAACCAGGCGCGGATCTACGGGCTCGACCCGGCCGCTCGCAGTCGGATGAGCAGCCAGCTCTTCCTCACCGCCTATCTGGGAGCAGCAGCCTGCTCGGCCGTGATCTCGGCATTCTGGAACCAGTGGGGATGGCTCGGAACCTGCGCTTTCGCGCTCTTGCTGGTGGGCCTGGCGATGCTCATCGAGCGCGCCACATGGTGGCCCCGCAGCAGCCCATGAACCCAGGCTTGAGAAGCCGCGGTGCGCCGGCCGCTGGCCTGGCCCCTGCTGCATCCAAAATCGGCAGCCTCAACCCGTCGCCACCACCATCAACCCATCCCGCGGGCTCGGGCTCGGGATCAGCGCCAGGCTGAGGTCCTGATCGGGGAGGAGCTGCAGGCGGCACTGGCGCAGCAGCCCCACCGCCATCAGCCGGATCTCCAGCTCCGCCAGCGCCTTGCCGAGGCACACCCGGTCACCGCCGCCGAAGGGCAGCAGCGTCAGTCCGTTGTCCGGCTCCAGGTGGCGCTGGGGGCGGAAGGCATCGAGATCATCCGTGACACCTCGCGACAGGCGATTGGAAGCCGCCAGCGCCACCTGGATCACCCGTCCCTCGGGCACCAGCACCCCATCGAGCACCAGCTCGCGGCGGGTGCGCCGGAAGAAGCCACCCACCGGTGGGTTGAGGCGCATCACCTCCTGCACCACCGCGTTCAAGCGCGGCATCGGCTCGCCATCGCCTTCGGCCGGCGGCCAGCTCAGCGCCTCGATCTCCTCCTGCAGCCAGGCCAGCTGCTGCGGGTGCTGCAGCAGCGCCGCCATCAGGCAGCTGAGCGAGGAGGCCGTGGTTTCGTAGCCGGCGAACAGCAGCAGCAGCAACTGCTCCACCAGGTCGTCGTCCGTGAGCGGCAGACCCGCCTCATCCTGGCCGCCGCTGAGCAGATCCAGCCCACCGGTGGGCCTGTGCTGCGCCCGCTCCAGCACGCCGCGCAGCCGCTCCAGCAACCGCGCACGCGCCTGCAGCGCCCGGGCGAACGGGCTGCCGGGCAGGGCGATCGGCACGGAGAACAGCGCCCGCGTCCAGATCTCGAAATCGGCGAACAGGGCCTCGCTGTCGTCGCCCTCCAGGCCCAGCACCACCTCGGCGATCACCGCAAACGCAAAGCGCCGCATCCGCTCCACCAGGGCCACCGGCGTGCTGGCCCCGTTCAGATCGGCCGCCAGCTGATCCACCAGGGCGATGATCGCCGGCGTGTAGCGCCGCAGCGCCGCCGCCGAGAACAGCTGCCCCACCACCCGCCGCCGGGCCTTGTGATCGGCGCCGTTGCGGTTGGCCAGCGAGCGGCTGCCCAGCAGCTGGCGCACGCTCTCCGGCCACCAGCCCTCGCTGGCCTCCGGCTGGCTCAGCAGATCCGTGATCGCCCGCTCACCGCGGATGAACACCAGCGGCTGGCCCAGTAGCTGCGTTTCGAACACATCACCGAACTGCTCAAAGCGGCGCCGGGCAAAATCCGCATCGCGGAAGAAGGCCAGCGCCTCCAGCACGCCGGTGCGGGCGCCGGTGCTCGGCAGGGGGCGGGGCAGACGCTCAGGCACGGGCTGCATCGGGGCGGATCACGTGCCTCCAGTTCACCAGATCCGGGCGATCACATGCGTTGCCATCAGCTTGGCGATCAGCGCTGCACCGGCCTCAGCGGATACCGCCTACGCGGCACTCTCCACCTGCCTGGCCGAGCACGTAACAGCCGAACAACGAGCATCTCCGACCCAGGGGGTTATCAGCGCATTCAGCCACTTCAGGCACGATCTCGACCAGCAGAAGCTCAAGACGCCCGTGATCCGCTGATGGCACCTCGCCCAATGCCGCCAGCACAGGCGGAAAAACAGCCCTTGCAGCTCCCGCGCAGCCGCATCCATCAACGACGCCCCTGCATCACCTTCGCCAATGCAGCCCTCAACCCGCCGGTGGGGAGAAGGATGCGCACGGGTTCCTGCTGCTGCGGCCGGTGGAAGGCCACCCAGAGGAACGAATGGCGCTGCAACGCAGCCAGCAGATCGAGAAACGTGCCGTCGTCATTATCGAGCATCTGCTGAACGCGGGACACGCAGAATCTGGGCTTGCACTCAGTGATGGGAAGCGTGTAGAGATCACCCGCTGGTTGAAGCGTTGGATCCGCACCTTTTGCCTTGGCATCCACGAAGCCAATGATCACGCCCTTGGCAGCAACGGCATCAGCAGGCAAAAAGATGGCAATCGACTGAGCCCGCTTGGTAGTCGGCACAACGTCGATAGCGAGGCCGGCCTGTTCAGTGCCGCGCCCACGATTGAAAGGCACCACGATCTGCAGTACACAACTGGACTTGCCACAGTCCGCCTGCCAGGTCGGCGACGGAATGCCTGCAGCCGGGCTCGCCTGCGCCCCAGGCAGCGCAGCCGGCAGAATCATGGCCATCGCCAGGGCTGAAACTGCCGCCAACAGGCGACGTTGACCGATCCGCATCAGATCCGAAGCCGTCACTCACCGGCACCCTAATCAGGCTCAGCGCAACAGACAACAACCCCGCCTTAGATTCAGATTCATACGCTTCGGATCATTCTCCAACAAATCAATCTTGAACGTCACAAACAACGTGGGAATCTCTGCGCCAGAATCCCAGCACACTCTGGCGACTCAGCCTGGCGCCCATGAACGAGCCCATGCATCGCCGGCGTGATCCAGTCAGCCTCGATCTCAGCCGCCCCTGGCTGTCGCGACTGCCGCTGGCCTGGCCCGTCCTCAATGCCGTTGAACTGGGGCGAGAGCAGGCCGTGGCCGTGCAGGCCTTTGGCCTGCCCCTGATGCTGCTGCGCAACGCCGATGGGGTCGCCTCGGCCCACATCGATCGCTGCCCCCATCGCCAGATCTCCTTCTTCAGCGGGCCTGAACCGCCCCGGGTGGTGGCGGACACCGTGCGCTGCCCCTTCCACTACCAGGAGTTCAACCAGCAGGGGCGCTGCGTGCGAACCCTCCATGGCGAGAGCGGCAGCGCCGAGGCCCTGGTCAACCTGCCGCTGCTGGAGGAGGGGGGCTTCCTCTGGCTGCCGATGAGCGACACCCTGTTCGATCCCCGGGGCCATCTCGCCATGCCGGCAGCGCAGATTGAGGCGGCGCGGGCCGCCATCCAGCTGCCGCGGGAATTCGAAACGCTCAACGACACGGAGCGCTTCCACTGTCATGCACTCTTTCACTACCGCTATCCGCTTGGCCCCTGGGGCCTGACGATCACCAGCGGCATCGACCACACCCATGGCTTTCAGGTGCATGGGATCGCCAGGGTGATGCATCGGCTACGCCGCTGGTTCGGCGCCGAAACCCTCAATGGCATGCACCTCCAACGCGATGATGGGGAGCGATCGGTGCTGGTCACCTATCAGCAATTCAGCGAATCGCTGCGGGCCTACTGGAAGGTGGGTGGTGCTCCCAACCTCTGGCTCAACAAGCTCGATGATGGCCTGTTCATCGCCGTACTGTTCATCCCCGAAGATGGCAAGGCAACGATGACCCGTGGCTGCATCTACATCGATCGGCATGTGTGGGGAGCCCTGGAGCTGCAGCCACTGCTGAATCGCCTGCGTGATCTATCGATCCAGAACAGCATTGAAGACAGACCCTTCATCGAAAGTCAGGCCCGTTACCTCAACCCCGGCGAGCTGCCGATCGGCAATGCCTCCAGCAACGATGCGCCGGTGTATCACTTCTTCCGCTACCTGGAACAGATGACCGGCACACCGATCGACTTTGGCCATGCCAAGGCCTCCATTCACGAGCTTGTGGCCAGAAACTTCTGGAGCAGCTGACGCATGCGTGCAATCGGCTGATCCGCCGCAATCAGATGCTCATCAGCCGGGAAGGGATCAGCACCGGCCGGCATCGTCTCAAGAATGCGGCGATCCTGATCGATGAGGGCACGTTCCAGGGCAATCACGCTGTCAGCGCACACGTCCTCCTCGTGGTCGTTGCGCAGATAGAAGCGCAGGATTGTGCAGCTCTCGGCATCGATCGGCACCGCAAACAGAACGATGCACTGACGACGACCATTCGGCCAGCGCAGATCCAGCGTCAGGCCCAGCGGGGCCAGCCAGCGCACGGTCCGCTCCACCCACAGGCGGGTGCTGTGATCCGCCACGGTGGCCTCCAGCACGGCCGTGCTGCTGAGCTGCAGAGGACTGCTGAACGTCAGTCCGTCGGCGCTGACGCTGATGCCGCCAGCGATTGGATCCGGGATGGGCGAAAGAGCATCCAACACACCGCCATGCACGAAGTAGTGGTGGAAGTTGTCGAGGCCGTTTTCGATCACCCGGAACGCCGAGCAGCGCCACTGTTCATGGAAGCCCTCAATGCGGCGGCAGAAGTCAGTGCCCAGCCCGGGTAGCGCCGGGATCGGCAGCCTGGCCTCTGGCGTCAGGCATACCCACACCAGCCCATGCCGCTCCTCCACCGCATAGGCGCGGGTGTGGAAGCAGTCCGGAATCGGCTGGCCGGGTTGCTGGGGGATCTGCCGACAACGGCCCTGTTGATCAAAGGCCCAGCCGTGATACGGGCAACACAGATGCCCCTCGGCGCTGATCCGACCACCTGCCAGGGAGGCGGAACGATGGGAACAGCGCTGATCCAGGGCACCCGGCTGGCCATCCGGGCCGCGCCATAACACCAGCGCCGTCCCGAGCAGCGCCACGGGCACGGGGTGCGCCGCCAGGCTCCGTGACGGCAGCACGGGATGCCAGAACGACTTCAGGCGCTGCAGCATCGCATCCATCACACCGCCGCCATCAGGCACGGGCTGCGAAGCGACGGTTCACCTCCTTCCAGTTCACCAGGTTCCACCAGGCCTTGATGTAATCCGGGCGGCGGTTCTGGTAGCGCAGGTAGTAAGCGTGCTCCCACACATCCAGCCCCAGCAGCGGTGTACCTCGCTCCACACCGGGCAGATCCATCAGCGGGTTGTCCTGGTTGGCGGTGCTGGTGATCGCCAGGTGGCCATCGGGCCGGCGGATCAGCCAGGCCCAGCCCGAGCCGAACCGCCCCGCCGCCGCCCGGATTACATCAAGGCCTGGTGGAACCTGGTGAACTGGAAGGAGGTGAACC
>RFPK01000148.1 GCA_009926195.1 Synechococcaceae bacterium WB4_1_0192
TGCCCGCCCAGCAGGCCAGTGAGGCCTTCCGCCGGCTGCAGCAGGCCTATCTGACCCTCAGCGACCCTGAGCGCCGCCGCGTCATAGGCGCGGCGGCGCTCAGGGTCGCTGAGGGTCAGATAGGCCTGCTGCAGCCGGCGGAAGGCCTCACTGGCCTGCTGGGCGGGCAGGGCCGTGGTGTCCGGGTGATAGCGCTTGCTGAGCTGGCGGAATGCCTGGCGCAGCTGGGAGGTGCTGGCCTCGGGCGGGAGCTGCAGCAGGTCGTAGAGGCTGCCGGTTGGAGCCTGGCCGGGGGAGGCGGCGGCCGCAGGGCTGGCAGAGGAATCGGCAGCGGCCACCAGCAGTGCACCCGGTCTGCGGGATCCTAGAGAGCCTCAGCCTGCTGTCCCAAGGGGATGTCCGCCGCACCGCCATCCGCCCGTTCCACCCCCAGCGCAGCCTGGGGTGAACCCGACGACATGCTCTGGCAGCGCCTCGGCTGGCAGCCCAGCCCGGCCCAGCTCAAGCAGTTCCAGGCACTGCAGGAGGAGCTGCGCCGCTGGAATGCCCGGGTCAACCTCACCCGGCTGGTGGAGGGGGCCGATTTCTGGATCGCCCAGGTGTTCGACAGCCTCTGGCCCCTGCTGCCGCTGCTGCGCGACAGGCCTGACACGCCGCTGCGCTGCATTGACGTGGGTACCGGCGGCGGCTTCCCCGGCCTGGCTGCCGCCATCGCCCTGCCCAGGGCACAACTGACGCTGGTCGATTCCGTGGGCCGCAACCCCGGCAAGCTGCCTCTCGGTACGGCCTGAATCGCACGGCTCAGGCGGAGCAGCCTGGGGCAGCCGGTCAGGGGGTATCCGTCAGCCGCCGCATCTGCTGACCGCCGACCCGGCGGCGCAGCTCGCGCAGCAGGCCGGGAATGCGCTCCGCCCAGGGGCTGGCGGTCAGCACGGCCCGCAGCTCGGCTTCGCTGACGCCCTGATCCAACGCGTCGGCATTGGCGCCGGGAAACCAGTGGCCGCCAGCGCCGAGCAGGCCGTAACGGGCCCTGGCGTAGCTCTGCAGGTCCCAGGCTTCCAGCAGGTTGTGCAGCCAGAGCAGGCTGGGCAGGTTGATCTGGCCGGGGGTCTCCTGCCAGCTGGGCAGTCCCTGCCACCAACTGGCCAACCAGTCCTCACCAAGGGCCTGGCGGCTGGCCTGCTCAAGCCGGGTCACGATCGGTGGCAGCAGGTCAGGGGCCTGGGGCAGCAGCTCAACCGCCTGGAGATGCAGGTCGAAGTCGGCAGGACAAGCGGCACCGACGCTGATCGTGTGCACCCCCGGTGCCGCCAGGCAGAAGAGGTCGTTGAACACGATCGGATGCAGGGGCTCGCACAACTCCAGCAGGCGCTGCGATGGGTTGTGCAGATGACCTCCCTTATCGGTGGGACTGATCAGAAACACACCCATGTCATGGGCCATGGCGGCGGCGATCGCCGGGCCGTTGTCCTGGCGGATGAAGTACCAGTGAAGGTTGATGTAATCGAAGCGATCCGAGGCGATCGCCTCGAGGATCAGCGGCAGCGGCGCATGGGTGGAGAACCCCACGGCGCCGATGCGCCCCTCCGCCTGCCAGCGGCGCGCCACCTCCAGGCAACCCCCGGGGCGCAGGGTCTGCTCCAGGTGCTCCGGCAGGTTGAGGCCATGGATGGCCAGCAGATCCACCCGCTGCACCGCCAGCCGCTCGAAGCTCAGCGCCAGCTCAGCCTCGAAGGCGGCACTGTCCGCCTGCGGTGGGACCTTGGTCTGGAGGATGCGCTGCGGATCGAGCACCTCCGGCAGCAGGGCGCCCAGCTGCCGCTCCGAACTGCCGTAGTGGCGAGCGGTTTCGATGTGATGGAAGCCGCAGGCCACCGCCCGCTCCAGGGTGGCCCGCAGGTTGGCCTGGCTGGCGGCACTGATCTCAGGGGCCGGGATATCGCTCCAGCTCTGCTGGAAGCGCATACCCCCCAACGACAACAGGGGCATGGGCAGCTCGGTGCGCCCAAAGCGGCGGACGGGCAGCATCAGCGCGCCTCGTGGCCGCCCGGCTGCCGCGGCAGGGTGCGCCGCGGTCGCGCCGGTGTGGGCAAGCCGAGCGGCAGCAGCTCCTGGGTGCGGCTCTGCTCCTCCAGGGCCGGAAGCTCCTCGTAGCTCACCCAGTGGATGCAATCCACCGGGCAGGTATCGATCGCCTCCTGAATCGTCTCGGTGCTGTCGCCGTCCTGGCGCAGCGCGCGTGAACGCCCCCAGTCGGGCTCCACCAGAAATGTGTTGGAAGCGACGTGAGCGCAGTAACGGCAACCGATGCAGACGGCTTCATCGACCCAGACAGCCTTCTGGCGCAGGGCCCCTGCCAGGACCGGCTCACACCCACTGGGGACGACCCGTGGAGCTGACGGCGCCGCGAAGGCCAGGGAGGGATCAACGGTCACGGGGCAACCGACATGACGACGCAGCCAGGGGGAGGGCGTAACCGCGCCGGTTCAGCCGTCCCAGCGGGTCACCACCAGCTCGATCGAACCATCGGCGGCCTGACGCTGCTCGCTGACCTGGAAGCCCTCCTCAGCGGAGGCGGCAAGAATGCTGCGCAGGGCATAGCGCTGGGTGAGCTGCGACAGGAAGCGCTCGACGGGCACCGGTCGACGCCAGAGGTCGAGGTCGGTCACCAGTTCGTAGCTGGCGGTGGCGGCGTTCCAGCGGAAACCGATATCGGCGGCGCTGGCGTCGTCGCTGGCGGCGATCGTGAGATCCGCCACCACGGTCTGACCGCGATAGCCGCGCAAGGGACGTTCGCCATCACAGGGGCTGTGCCCCAGGTCGCGCAGGGCGTCGATCAGGGCGGTGCGATCACGCAGTTCCGTCTTGACGGTGCTGAAGTGCGACATTCAGGAGACCGGGTTGGTAAGGGTCTGCTCGGGGGCCAGGGTCGCCGACTGGCCCTGGTAGGCCTCGGCGGTGGGCTGGCGCTGCTGCACGCTGCCGAGCTTCGCTTCGATCCGCTCGGTCAGCTGCTCGCAGCCGTTGCCGGCCACGCCTTCCACCAGCTCTTCAACGCGGCCGTCAGGCCGGATGCGGAAGCGGATGGAACGCTGAACCATCCCGAGCAGCGGAAGTGACGGGATGCTAGCCGTGGGATCCAGGAGCTGAGGGATGCTGTGACGCTCTGTCGGAGTCCACTCAACTGACGGCGTCGGCTCAGCTCAGCAACCCCTCCTCCACCAGCGTCTGAAGGCGATCGAGCACCTGCGGATCCTCCAGCTGCTCCAGGGCGAGACGCGCTTCATCGCGTACCGCAGGGTCGGTGTCGTGCAGCAGCGCCCCGAGCAGTGCATCAACGACCTCCTGCTGACGCGGCTCCACCAGATCGCCATAGAGCCGGCCGAGCGACCAGGCGCTGTTGCTGCGCACCACCGGTTCGCTGTCGATGCGCAGAGCCAGCAGCAGCTGTCCTGCCGCCTGATCGGCCTTGGCCAGGCCAGTGGCGCCGGCATCGGCCAGGGAGCTGGCGGCCCAGAGGCGCACGGCGGCGATGTCGGTTTCGAGGGCGCGGATCAGCGGGTTCATCACCGGCGCATCCGGGTAGCTGCTCAGGCTCCAGGCCACGGCCTTGCGCACATAGCCGTTGCTGTCGTTCTGCAGCAATGCCAGCAGTGGCGAGACGGCCTGAATGTCGGGGTTGCGACCGAGGGCGTACACCGCACTCATGCGCAGGATCGGACAGCTGGCCTCCAGCAGGGGAAGCAGCCGCGCCGAAGCGCGTGGATCGCGGTGCTCGCAGAAGATCCTCAACCCCTGCATGCGCTCCTCGTGGTTGCCCTGCAGGAGCTCAAGGCCGAGATCACATTCGGCGGCGATATCCGTGAGCTCATCGCCGGGGGCATCGAGCTCGTCCAGCGGATCACCGAGCAGCTCCTGTGCCAGCTCGCGGGCCAGCATCTCGGGATCCAGCGCCAGCTCGGCCGGGCTCTGGGAGAACTCAGGGTATGGACCGCTCATGGGGGCGATCGTAAAAGCCCGCAGGCGAACCGCAACAGGAACGGCCCCGCGCTCAGGACCAGGCAGCTCAACTCAGCGGAGCGGGGGCGGCCATGTCGCCCGGCAGCCAGATCCGGGCGCTCACGGCGAACAGGGCTAGGCCGAACAGCACCACGATCGCCGCGGGCAGCAGGGTGGAACGGAAGAACTGCACGGGCGTGGCCGGACGGTCTTCCATTGTGCAGGGCGCGGTTCAACCACAGGGAGGCCGCCGCATCCACGGCTGGCCGATCGGGCCGCGCCGTCTAGCGTTCGGCCACATCGGATCACCGCATGAGCCGCCAGGAACCGTCGTCGCCATCGACGGGCAGCGCCCGTGGCCGTTGGCGCCGGCTCGGTGCGGTCAGCGCCGAGGGGTTTGCCAGTGGAGCGCCGAACACCGGCCTGGGGGAGATCCTGCCGATCTGGCTGGCCAGGCATGCGGTGCCGGTGGAGCTGATCGGACTGCTGCCCCTGGCGGGGCTGCCCTACGTGCTCAAGTTCCTCTGGGCACCGCTGCTCGATCGCTGGCCCGTACCCTGGCCGGACCGGCGCCGCGGCTGGATCGCCGTGCTGCAGGTGCTGCTGGCCGTGGCCATCGCCAGTCTGGCTCTGCTGCAGCCGAGCCAGGAACCTCGCAGTCTGCTGCTGATCGGCCTGGCGGCGCTGAGCATCGCCGTGCTCAGCGCCACGCAGGACGTCGTGATCGACGCCTACCGCACCGATCTGCTGCCGGAGGCGGAACGGGGGGCCGGCGCCGCGGCGAACTCCCTCGGCTATCGGGGTGGAACGCTGGTGCTGGGCAGCGGCGCCCTGCTGATCGCCGGCAGCCGGGGCTACCCACTCGCCTTCGTGGCGGCCGGAGCCCTGATGCTCCTGCTGGTGCCCTGCACCCTGGCGGCGCCACGGCTCAGGCCGCTGGAGCATCCCCTGCGCAACCTGGGGGAGGCGATCGTCGGTCCGGTGCAGGAATTCCTGGCACGCACCGGCGGACGCCGCGCCCTGCAGCTGCTGGCGCTGGTGCTCCTGTATCGGCTGCCGGATGGCCTGCTGGCACCGATGAGCGGACCCTTCCTGGTGGCCGAAGGCCTGAGCGATGGCCAGATCGGCCTGCTCAAATCCGTGTTCGGCATCCTGGCGACCATGGCGGGTGTGGTGATCGGCGGCCTGCTGTTCGCCCGCCTGGGCATGAACCGCAGCCTCTGGCTGTTCGGCATCGCTGGCGCCGCCGGCAATGCGGCCTACTGGCTGGT
>RFPK01000149.1 GCA_009926195.1 Synechococcaceae bacterium WB4_1_0192
TAGCCATCACCCTCGGGAAGCTCATCGCTGGGAGCCTCAGGCGCCGAGCCTGGATCGGCCGCAGCGGGCTGGGTGGCGATCTCGGTGGCCGCCAGGGTGCTCGGCTCCCAGACGCCCACCAGCTGCAGATGCAGCTGATCGACCTCGCGGTAGCGGGGGTAGGCCACCCAGAGGTGGGGTTTGCTCAGATCGAGGTGACGCCGCATCAGCGTCAGCACCCGCCCGAGAACCACGGCTTCGATCTCCGTGCCGTCCTCGGTCTGGATGGTGCCGCGGGTGAGCTGGTCCGGGTCGCTGGGTGTGTACGTTCCGCGCACCACACCGATGGCCCGGTACTGCATCGGTTCGGTGACCGGGGAAATGGGGTGGTGACGCATCGTCGCTTGGGAATCCGCGGGCGGTTGTCGAAGTCGATGGCCCGGCCGCCAATGTAACCAGCCCGACCCAGACGGCAGACTTAGCAGCGATCCCCAGGCTCAGCCATGCAGCCACGCGCCAGATCCGTGCCCCGGCCTGGTCGGCTGCTGCCGCTGGGCATCAGCGCCGCGGTGGCGGGCTGCATCACGCTGGGTTGGTGGCTGGGACGGCACAGCGCTCCCGATGCAGCGGATCCGGCGCGGCGAGCCCTGGAACGCCAGCTGGAGCAGCTGCAGGAGCGCACCCGCGGCGGCCAGCTCAGCGACGCGGATCAACAACGGCTGCTCGAACTGCTGCTGGCTCTCGGCCAGGACAAAGCCGCCATTCCCTTGCTGGAGGGCATGGCCGATCAACACCCGCAGCGCTGGCCGTTGCGGCTGCTGCTGGCGGAACTGCGCCGCAACGGCAACGACCGCAACGGCGCTGAACAGGAGTTGCTGCGGCTGCTGAGCCTGCAGCCCGAGCGCATCGAGGCCCTGCAACTGCTGGCGCTGGTCCAACTGGAGCAGGGTCGAGGCGGAGCGGCGCAGGTACGCCTCAAGGGCCTGCTGGAGAGCAAGCTCAAGCCAACCGCCCGGCCGGAGGCAGTGCCGATCGGCCTTCTGCTGGCTGATCTGCAGCAGCGCCAGGGTCAGGTGGGGGAAGCGGCGGCGCTCTACGGACGCCTGGCGAACGAATTCGGCAAGGACCCACGTCCCCTGCTGGCACTGGCGCTGCTGCGTCAGGAACAGGGCAACACCCAGGCCGCCCAGGAGGCCCTGGCTCAGGCCCGGAGCCGCATGGGCGAGGCCTCCGGCGTGCGACTCGATCAGGTGGCCAGCGGCTGGGGGGTGAGCAGCCTGCGGCGCAATGCGTTCAGGGCGCCTTCACCAAAGGGGTCGCCGGGCCCGGCGCCGCAGGTGTCTGCACCTCCAACGCCTTGAGGGCCGCATCGATCGCGTCGGTCGGCGGGGTGGCGTCATCCATGGCGGTGCCCTTGCGGATCTTGTTCATCAGATCCATCGGGTTGGCCGAATCGAGCACGGAGCCCCCCTTGGAGCTGCCGTTGCTGCCGCCAGGGCCGTAGTCGTAGAAGCGCTGCTCCTGGGTGGAGAGGCCATTGGTGTAATCAGCATGGGCTGGCCCCATCGCGCCGATCGTGGTCAGCGCCACGCTGGACAGCACGGGACAGGCGGTGCTGCAGAGCAGGGTGTAGAGCTTGGTTGCCGACCTCAACAGCGTTGAGCCGCCGGATCTGCGGCAGTCGGAGCGGTGCATGGCCGCTGGATGGTCAGAGAGTGAGGGAATGCTAGTGGCCATGCCGGGCCCAGCCATGGGGCACCATGCCCGCCAGGGCCGAGAGATCCATGCGCATCGCCACCTGGAACGTCAATTCGGTGCGGACACGCCTGGATCAGGTCCAGGCCTGGCTGGAGCAGGCGCAACCGGATGTGCTCTGTCTGCAGGAAACGAAGGTGGCCGACGCGCTGTTCCCCCATCAGGCGTTCGAGGCGCTTGGCTACGCCACCGCCATCAGCGGCCAGAAGGCCTACAACGGCGTGGCGATCCTCAGCCGTCTGCCCATGGAGGACGTGCAGATCGGCTTTCAGGCATTGCTGCCAGACGATCCGGAGGCCAGCCAACTGAGTGAACAGAAGCGGGTGATCAGCGCCCTGATCGATGGGGTGCGGGTCCTCAACCTCTACGTGCCCAACGGGAGTGCCCTCAAGAGCGAGAAATACCCCTACAAGCTGGCGTGGTTGAGCTGCCTGCGCCGTTACCTCCAGGCGCTTGAGCACCAGGGTGATCCGCTCTGCATGGTGGGCGACTTCAACATCGGCCCGGATGCGCGGGACCTGCCCGATCCAGAGCGTCTGACCGGCGGGATCATGGCCAGCGAACCGGAACGTCGCGCCCTGGCCGAGGCCCTGGGGGATCGACTCAGCGATGTGTTCCGCGTCTTCGAGCCGGACAGTGGTCACTGGAGCTGGTGGGACTACCGCAGCGGCGCCTGGGACCGCAACCAGGGCTGGCGCATCGACCACATCTACCTGTGCGAGCAGCTGCTCGCCTGCGCCACCGGCTGTGTGATCGACCGCGGTCCCCGCGGCAACGTCCAACCCAGCGACCACGCGCCGGTGGTGGTGAACCTGGCCTGGCCGCCCGAGGAGGAGAGCGATGAGGAGGGCGACGGCTGGGGCTGAACCCACAGCCTCGACGCCGCTCAGAAGACCACCGCCTCCGCAGGTAGCTCGAGACCGGCAACCCGGAGCTGCACCTGCCGCTGCAGCGATTCACCACAGGTTTTCGGGGTCGGGAAGATCTTGCCTGGGTTGGCCAGATCATCCGGGTCGATTGCACGGCGCACCAGCTGCATCGTGGCCTGGTCATCGGCGCTGAACATCCAGTCCATGTAGCAGCGCTTGTCGCTGCCGACGCCGTGCTCGCCGCTGATGCTGCCACCCGCCTCGATGCACAGACGCAGGATCTCGCCGGCCAGACGCTTCACCCGCTCATTCACGCCGGGATCGTCGGCGCGATAGAGGATCAGGGGGTGCAGGTTGCCATCGCCGGCGTGGAAGACGTTGGCCACCGGCAGACCATGCTCGGCGCTGAGGCGATCGATGGCGGCCAGCACCTGCGGCAGGGCGGTGCGGGGCACCACACCATCCTGCAGGTAATAGCTGGGGAACTGACGGCCGAGGGCCGTGATCGCACTCTTGCGGCCCTTCCAGAGGCGGGCGCGGGCTTCAGGGGTCCAGGCCTCGCGCACGGCACCGGCACCGGCCTTGAGGCAGAGGCGACTGGCCAGCTCCACCGCCGCCTTCACCTCACGCTCATGGCCATCGAGCTCAATCAGCAGCACCGCGGCGGCATCACGCGGATACTCATCAACGCCGAAGGCGTCATTGACGGCCTGGATGCAGGGGCGATCCATCATTTCCATGCCGGCCGGCAGAACGCCGGCACCGGTGATCAGCCGCACCGCCTCACCGGCGGTCTCCATCGAGGCGAAATCCGCCAGCAGCACCGCCACGCTGGCGGGGGTGCGCAGCAACCGCAACGTGATCGCAGTGGCGATTCCGAGGGTCCCCTCACTGCCGATGAACACACCGCGCAGGTCCAGGCCACCCATCTCCGGCAGGGCACCGCCAAGCGTGGTGATCGTGCCATCGGGCAGCACCACCTCCATGGCCAGCACGTGGTTGCTGGTGACGCCGTACTTGAGGCAATGAACCCCGCCGGAGTTCTCCGCCACATTGCCGCCGATGCTGCAGGCCACCTGGCTGGAGGGATCGGGGGCGTAATAGAAACCATCGCCAGCCACGGCGCGCGTCACCCAGCTGTTGATCACGCCGGGCTCCACGGTGATGCGCTCATTGGCGAGATCGATCTCCAGCACGCGGCGCATGCGGCTGGTGGCGATCACGACAGCCTCCTGCTCCGCCAACGCCCCCCCGGACAGACCGGTGCCGCTGCCGCGGGCGATGAATGGCACCGCCAGCGCGTTGCAACAGCGCACGACTGCCGCCACCTGCTCGGTGGTTTCCGGCAGCACCACCAGGGGCGGCTGGTGGCGATGCAGTGTCAGACCGTCGCAGTCGTAGGCCAGCAACTCCTGACGTTTGGAGACCACCGCACGGGGCGGCAGCAGGGCCCGCAGGCGCCGCTCGAGGGCACGCCAATCTGCTGAACCCTGCGGGGTTCCGTTCCAGGCGGGGGAAAGGCTGGCGGATGCACTGGTCACGGACGACACACGACGATCCGGGCCTGACGCACCGGCGGCATGAACCTACTCAGGTTGCGACGCTTCTCCGGATCGGGCCAGGGGGGAGTGAAGATCAGCGCCGGACGGACCATCAACAGAGCCTGATCCCGATGAGACGACCTGCTGAGGTGCCGGTGGCCCCCCGGATGCGCAAGGCGTCCGCCCGGCTGCTCATGGCGGCTCTTGCGCTCCTGATCAGCTTCGCCAGCCCGCAGCCGGCCCGAGCGCTGGGATCCTCGACAGAGGCCGTGCAGATCGGCGCCTTCCTGACAGGGCTCGGGGATCTCGATCCCATCCACAAGAGTTTCTCGGCCGCCTTCTGGTTGTGGTCGCTCTCGCCTGAAAACGGATGGGTCTCCACTGGACAGGATGGAGTTCCCGAATGCGATCCAGCTCGAGAGCCCCAACGCCATCTCTGAGTCCACCCCGGCCGGGAAATGGAGCCAGCGAAAGATCGTCGGCACGTTCCGGCATGGCTGGGATGTGCGGCACTTTCCGTTCGACCGCCAGCTGCTGCGCATCGAGCTCGAGGAATCCGAGCGGGTGAGCCAGAAGCTCATCTACCAGCCCGATGCGAAGAATTCCGCCCACGATCCGAAGCTCAGACCGAGCGGATGGTCGATCCGCTCAACCAGGCTCGTCACGGACACCCACCCCTACCCGACGACGTTCGGTGACCCACGCCTGCCCCCCGGCAGCGGCAGCAGCTACGCCCATGCGGAATTACAGATCCTGGTGGAGCGCACCGACTACAGCGGGTTCTGGAAACTGACGGCGGGAGCCTTCGCGGCCGCGCTGATGGCCCTGGCGTCCTACGGGCTGAGGATCGACAATCCCAGCGTCCTGAGTCCACGCTTCGGCCTGCTGGCCGGCTCCACATTCGCCGCTGTGATCAGCCTGCGCGCGTCCGCCAGCGAACTCGGGGCGAGCGGCTACACCACGCTGATCGACGCGGTCCATAGCTCGGTGCTGCTGTACATCCTGCTGGCGACCGCCAGCGGCGTGGTGGCCTGGCGCCGCTACCAGCGGCAGGAGGACAGCAAGGCGATCCAATGGCAGGAGCGACGCATGGCTGGCCTCACCAGC
>RFPK01000150.1 GCA_009926195.1 Synechococcaceae bacterium WB4_1_0192
TGACCCGCCGCCAGCGGCAGGTAGACCGACAGGCCGAGCAGCGCGCCCAGCAACATCTGCACCAGCAGGCCGTTGTCGATCATCGGCTGCTCATACCTTCTCCACCGTGCGGCGGCCGAGCAGGCCGCTCGGGCGCAGCAGCAGCACCGCGAACAGGATCGCGAAGGCCAGGGCATCGCGCCAGCCGGAGGCTTCCGTGGGCACCACGGCTTCCGCCAGCCCCATCAGCAGGCCACCGGCGATCGCGCCCGGCACGCTGCCCAGGCCGCCCAGCACCAGCACCGCCAGCCCCTTGAGTCCGTAGCCGATTCCGAAATACGGGCCCGGCAGGCTGACGCTCACCCCGATCAGGCCGCCCCCCAGCCCGGCCAGGGCGCCGCTGATGAAGAACGAGAGGCGCACCATCGCTTCACTGTTGATGCCCAGCAGCTGGGCGGTGCTGGGGTCTTCGGCCACGGCGCGCAGGGCCTGGCCATTGCGGCTGCGCTCCAGCCAGAGGGTGAGCACCAGCACCGCCGCCGCTGACACCAGCAGCAGCAGCAGCTGGATCGTGCGGATGCGCGCCCCGGCGATCACCAGGGCATCGGGCAATCCCGCCAGGGCTTCGGCTGCCTGGGGAAAGGCATAACCCTCCGCTCCCATCAGGATCTGCAGCAGGTTCACCAGCACCACGCCGGCACCGAGGCTGGTGATCAGGGCCAGCAGCGGTTCGGCCCCACGGCGCCGCAGCGGTGCGAAGGCCACGCGCTCCACCAGCAGGGCCACAAGGCCCGAGCCGCCTGCTGCGAGCAGCAGCGCCATCCCGAAGGGCAGGCCGCTCGCCAGCCCCCAACCCGGCAGCGCGCCGTTAACGCCGATCCGTCCGCCCATCAGCAGATAGGTGAGGTAGCCACCGATCGAGAACAGCGCACCCTGGGCAAAGTTGATCACCCCCAGCACCGAGAACACCAGCGTGTAGCCGAGCGCCACGAGGGCATACACGCCGCCGCTGGCGGCGCCGTTGAGCAGGGTCTGCAGCAGGCCTTCGATCACGGCAGGCCCTCCGGCAGCGTGCGTTCCCGCACCAGGGCGAAACGGCCATCCCGGCCGCTGGCATCCATGCGCACTTCCGCCACGTAGAAGCGGTCCTGGCGCACCTCGCCCTGGGGGCTGAACCCGATCGGCCCCAGCGGCGTGTCGTAGCGGCCGCTGAGCAGTTCATCCATCAGTGCCGCACGGGCCTGGCCCAGCGTCACGCCGCTCAGCCCCCCTTTCCGTTGCAGGCGCTGGATCGCCTCGAACAGCACCTGATAGGCGGTGAAGGCCTGGGCCGTGATCTGCGGCGGCGGACGGTCGCCGTTGGCCTGGCGGAACAGGCGCTGGAACTGGCGATTGATTGGGGTGTTCAGTTCAGGGCTGTAGGCCTGGGCGATCAGGATGCCGTCGCACCAGCGCTGGCAGATCGGATAAATGTTCGGCGTGTTGAGCCCGTTGCCCACCACGATCTGGCCGCGGTAGCCGAGTTCCCGCAGCTGGCGGATCAGGTTGCCGCCGGACACCGCCTGCATCGAGACCACCATCAGCTGCGGCCTCAGCTGCAGCGCGGTGGTGATCGGGGTCTGGAAGTCGTTGTCGGCCAGCTGGGTGCGCTGCACCGTCACGGGGCTGAGCCCCCTGGCGGCCAGGGCCTTCTCGAAGATCGCCACCTCGGCGGTGCTGTAGGCGTCGTCCTGGGCGTAGAACACAGCCACGCGGCGGATGCCGGGATCGCGGCGCAGGGCCTCTTCGATCGAGAGCGGCGCAATCACCGAACTCTGGGCCGAGACGCGGCTGATGAAGGGACCGATCTGGGGGATGCCTTTGGCGGTGTTGGAGGGCGCCACCACCGGCACCGCCTGACGCTGGGCGATCGGATCGGCCGCGAAGGCCTGCTGGGAGAGGGTGGGACCGATCAGGGCTACCACCCCGCGGCGGATCAGCAGGTTGAAGGCGGCGATCGCACTGGCCTCCTCAGAGGCTCCGTCCTCGATCTGCAGCTGCACGGCACGGGCGGTGCCAGGCCGCTGCCGGGTCCATCGCTCGGCCAGGATCAGCCCCATGCGCTGATCCTGGCCGTAGAGGTTGGCGTTGCCGGTGAGCGCAATCGCAGCTCCCAGGTTGAGCGGGCCGGTGGGCAGCGCCTTCGCTGCAGGATCACTGCTGCGGCCCAGCCAGGCGATGGAGCCGATGCCAGCGGCGAGCCATGCAGCCAGTCGGAGCGATCCACGTCGCCGACGCTCGATCCGGCCGTTGCTGAGCGGCGTCAATGGCGGGGTGGACGGCGTCATTAGCCAGGCATTCTTGTCAATGCTGGGCGCAGCTTGATGGGCTGTCAACTCTTGCTGCAGGTAGCGTTCATAGGCAGGAGAGTCGGCAGATATTCAAGGCTGCAAGTCGTGGGCTGGATCTTGAGATGAATGCCCTCAGCATGAACCTCGCTTGCGGTAGACCGGTGCAGGTGGCTGAACCGTGGCAGAGTGAACTCTGATGCCCGCAGATTCCCCATGTATGCCTTGCGTCTGCGTTGTGTGCAGGCCACCCAGGTCATCCTTGCTGTTTTCCTCGTCATTGCTGTGGTGTTGCAATGCCCGGACTTCCGCAATGCCACCGAGGTGTTCCCGATCGGTGGTTTTGCGGTCTTTCTCACGCTCGCGTCCTTCTCGATCAGTTGGTCCCGCGTCAATCCACCCCTCTCCACCCTGGCCGAGCTCAAGCGAGTCAAGCGGGCTGGCCTGGATCTGTTGATCGCCACCGGCTTGACCCTCATCTCCGGTGGCTTGCTGAAGCTGGCCCAGGATGACGTGTTCAAGAGCACGCCCCTGGCGATGCCGTTCCTGGTTGTGCATCAGCTGGCTCTGGCGGTGGGTCTGCTGATCGGCTGGATGGCGGTCTCGATCCTGCTCAGCCAGGCGGTCAACCCTGCGGTTGACCCCCAACCGAGCCAGCCCTGCTAATCCGGGCCCACTACGCCAGGTTCGTGAAATCGCTGATGCTGAACATGCCGTCGCCGCCGATCACCTGATCGAAGCCGGGGGCACGGCTGGCGATGTCCCCCAGCGTTTTGCCACCGAGCAGGGCATCGTGGGCGGCGCCGATCAGGCTCTGGCTGCCTTCGCTGTCGTTGGAGATGGCCCAGAACATCATCCCCCCCAGCCCCGCTGCCTGGACGTAGGCGGCTTTGCCGGCGATCGTGGCCGTGGTTTCCACCGAGCTCCAGATCTGGCTGCCGGGGTTGTAAGCGAAGGCGGCTTTGTTGTTGTCATCCCAGATCAGCTGGTAGCTGCCATCCTCGATCCCTGTGATCAGATCCTTCTGGTCGTAGGTTCCCTTCTCAAACGATCCTGGCGCCAGGGCAGCAGTGCCGCTCTGGCCATAGCCGGCACTGTTGCCGGATGCCACGCCACCCCAGGCGCGGGTGTAGGCCGGCGCCCCCAGCACCAACTTGTCCATGGCGATGCCCGCCCGGCGGAACTGATCGATCGCCGTCACCACGTCGTAGCCGCCGCTGTCACCGGTCATGGCCGCCTGATGGCCGGTGCGGTTCTCCCAGCCGCCGTGAAAGTCGTACGTCATCACGTTGTAGAAGTCGACGTAGGGATCGATGGCCTGCAGATTCAGATTCGCCAGTTTTTCAGCTCCGCCGGGTGCAGCGACCGAGATCTCGATGCTCCGGCCTGTGCGCCCCTCCAGGGCCTTGAGCTTCTGATCCAGCACTTGCAGGGTCAGGGCAAAATTGGCTCCGTCGTTGTGGTTGACGCCATTGCTGGCGAGGCCACCACCGCCGGGATACTCCCAGTCAAAATCAACGCTGCTGAAGAAGTCGTAGTACTCCAGGTGATCGATGATCGACTGGGTGAAGGTTTCCCGGCCGGCCGCATCATCGAGGTTGGTGCTGAAGTTGCCGGAGAGGGTCCAACCGCCGATCGCAAAGCCGATGGTCAGCTCCGGATGCAGCTCCTTGAGCAGACGCAGCTGGTTGAGGTTGCCGGCATAGAGCTTCTGCCAGTTGGCTGCTGAATCGCCCACCCAGGCGCTGGCATCGCGCACCAGATCGCCGTCGGCCCGCAGCGTCAGGCTGCGCTGCTCGCCTGCCGCGAAGTGGGCCTCCACGGCGGCGATCTTCTGGGCTGTGCTGCTGCCACTGGGGCTGAAGCTGCCCTGCCATTGATCACGCCAGCTGTACTGCTGACTGTGCTCCACCAGATAGGCCTGCCGCCCTTCGCTGAGAGCATGCCAGTCAGCCTGGTTGAATGTGCGCTGGATGCCCCCCTGTGAGCGACTCCAGGTGTCGGGTCTGGCCCGCACGAGCCGCGTGCCATCGCCACTCTCGGTGACGTCAAAGTCGCCGCCGCTCAGGTAGCTCTGCCGCCGCTCTTCGCTCAGGGCCTGCCACTGGCCGGCATCAAAGCGACGGCTCACCAGCTGGTCCGGCTGGGTGAAGGTCTTCTCGTAGGCCGCCCAGCTGTCGTGGATGCCGAGGCCGCCGGGGCTGTTGCTGTTCAGCCCGAGGTAGCCGGCCTGCACCATGGCTCCGGGAAGCACATTCAGCTCCGCCGCCATGAACGGGCGATCCGCCGCCGTGGGGGTGATGCCGAAGAAGCTGTAGTTCAGATGGGTCAGTGCATCGGCCTTCACATCCGCGACCCGGACGTCGCGGCCGTAGATGCCCCACTCCTCGAAGTAGCCCACGACCCGCATGGCGTCGTTCTTGATGACGGCGTCGCCGTCTGCGCTGAGGGTGTTCCTGGTGCCGTAGTCGTTGAAGATCGCGCTGAAGCTCCCGGCTGGGGCATCCAGCCCTGAGGCGACGGGGCTGGCGCTGCCCAGGGCACCGGGGGTGTCGCGGGCGATCGACCACATCGAGAGCATGCCCAGCCCCTTCTGGTGGGCGAAATCATCCAGCAGCTGCGCATCGGCCAGCGTGAACACCTCGCTGCTGATGTCGTTCACGCCGATCATCGGCGTCACGCCGAGCATCGACCAGGAGAAGCCCTGGTTGAATCCGGCAAACAGGGGCTGCAGCTGCGCCAGGGTGCTTTCGGCCGCCTGGATGGCATAGGCGCCCATGCTTCGGCCGTTCGGACCGCTGGTGGGAGCGGCGGACTCGCCGTAGTCCATCGCCATCACATTCACGCCGTCGAGCTTCACGCCTGCGGCCAGGGCGGCCCGCACCAG